>CAITDZ010000152.1 GCA_903891285.1 uncultured Solirubrobacterales bacterium | reverse complement strand
GCACCCCCAGCCTGCACAGCTCGGCCGCATGGGCGACGGACTGCCTGACGTCATAGGGGGCAAGCCAGCGATCATCTGCCAGCGAGCGATTCATTCGCCAGAAAGTGGGGTCCGGATCCTCCCGGAATCTCGACTCTCGGCCTGCCTCACGCATCCAGGACATCCTCCAGCGCAACGGCAATCCGATCGACGTCGCCTTCCGTCAGGCCGGCATGGAACGGCAGCGCGAGGGAGCGGGCACTTGCCGACTCGGCGACCGGAAAGTCCCCTGGTCCGTATCCGAACTCCTTGAACTGCGGGAAGAGGTGGGCCGATGGAAGGTAAGCCTTGCTCGGGATTCCCGAGGACTTGAGACCGGCAATTACGGCGTCGCGATCGATCCCATCGGCGACCATTACGGTGTAGACGAACCAACTGCGTCTGGCCTTTTGCTCTCCGGGCTGCGGGAGGGTCAATCCCTTGATCGCTCCAAGGCGGTCGGAGTAGAGGGCGGCGACCTCGGCTCGCCTCGCCAGGAGCTCGTCGATCCGTTCCATCTGGGCCACACCGATCGCCGCCGCGATGTCGGACATTCGATAGTTGAAGCCAATACCGGTGTGGTCCATCCGACTCATGTCGGGCGCCCTTCCCTGGTTTCGCTCCGATCGAACCCGCGATGCCATCTCCTCGTCCGGACAGACGAGGACTCCACCTTCACCAGTGGTGATCTGCTTGTTCGCGTAGAAGGCGAATCCGGTGGGGATCCCCCTCGAGCCGACCTTGTGCCCATCTGCATCGATGGCACCGATCGCCTGTGCTGCGTCCTCGAGCAGCTCCAACCCCCTCCTTCCGGCAACCTCCTCGAACCCAGTCGCATCCGTGGGAAAGCCGAAGATGTCGATCGGCATCAGTCCGACGGTGTCCGGATCGATCGCGCCCTCCGCAGTCTCGGGCTGGAGGTTCAGGGTCACCGGATCGACGTCGGCAAACCTGGGCCTCACCCCTTCGTAGAGGAGCGCATTGGCGCTTGCGACGAAGGTAAATGGCGAAAGGACGACCGAGTCGCCCTGGCCCCAACCCATCGCTCGTACGCCGAGGTGGAGGGCAGCGGTGCCACTGCTGGTCGCGACGACATGTTCGACGCCGAGCCAACCAGCGAAGCATTCCTCGAATCGGCTGAGCATCGGGCCCAGGGAAAGCTGCCCCGAGCGGAGTACCTCGAGGACGAGTCGTTCCTCCTCGGGACCGATTTCGGGCCGGGCCAGCTCGAAGGCTGTCTCCACCTCCTCAGTCATCACCGTCCCCGGTTCCCTGGAACGCGACCTCCAGGGAATCGACCAGGGCCTCCCAGGAGGCTTCGATGATGTTCTGGGAAACCCCAGTGGTACTCCAGCTCTGGCCTCCTTCGGCCGAATCGAGGAGCACCCGCGTCCCGGCGCCCGTCCCGTGGTCGGAATCGAGTATCCGCACCCGGTAGCCGGTCAACTCGACATCGGCCAGCCGCGGGTAATGCTCGACCAGGGCAGCCCTCAGCGCCCGATCGAGCGCGTTGACCGGTCCATTTCCCTCGGCCACGGTGAGGTGGCGCTCTCCCTCGACCCAGATTCTCAGGGTGGCCTCGGTCTCGACCGAGCCGTCGTCGCGCATCTCGGTGGTAACCCTGAACCCTTCAAGGGTGAAGAGGGGCTCGTACTCGCCCCCAGCCCTCCTGAGCAGCAGGTCGAATGAGCCCCGGGCCGCCTCGTAGTGGTAACCGTGGTGCTCACGCTCCTTGAGCTCCTCGATCGCCCGACCCACCGCGGCTTCATCGAGCTCCAGGCCGAGCTCCCCCGCCCTGCTCTTGATCGTCGCCTTCCCAGACAGCTCCGAAGGCAATACGGATCGGGTATTGCCGACGGCATCGGGCTCGAGGTGTTCAAAGGTCCTCGCGTCCTCCGACACCCCTGCCACGTGGAGCCCGCCCTTGTGGGCAAAGGCATTGTCCCCGACGTAGGGCTGACTCGGATCAACCGGGAGATTGACCAGGTCAGCGACTTCCTGGGCGACTCCCGAGAGTGCCTGGAGGCGATCGGGGCCGATCGTCTCGAACCCCATCTTCAGTTCCAGGGCCGGGATTATCGAGACGAGGTTTGCGTTGCCACATCGCTCTCCGTAGCCGTTGATCGTTCCCTGGACTACCCGAACCCCCTCCCCCACCGCGGCAAGGGCGTTGGCGACGCCGCACTCGGCGTCGTTATGGGTATGGATACCCCACTCGACGGCATTGCCCAGCTCGGCCACGACTGCTCCGGTGGCCTCCGATACCTGATCCGGCAGGCTGGATCCGTTGGTATCGCAAAGGCTGATGATCGAGGCGCCGCCCTCGATCGCAGCACCAAGGCAGGCCAACGCGTAAGTCGGGTCGTCGCGCCAGGCATCGAAGAAGTGTTCGGCGTCGTAGTGGAGTTCCTTCCCCTGCTCGACCATCCAGGAGATCGAGTCCCGGATCATCGCCAGGTTCTCATCGGGATCGACCTTGGTCACCTTCTCCAGGTGCAGGCGCCAGGTCTTCCCGACCAGCGCGACCCAGGGGCTGAAGCTGGTAGCGAGGATCTTCAGGGCCTCGTCATCACCGGGCTCGACCCCTTTTCGGCGGGTCATCCCGAATGCCACTACCTCCGAGTTCTCGAGCTTCTCCCCGGCGAGCAGGTCGAACAGCTGTTGCTCCTTTGGGTTCGACGAGGGGAACCCGGCCTCGATGAAGTCGATTCCGAGCCCGTCGAGTGCATGCACCACCCTGACCTTCTCCTCGGCCGAGAGAGTCATCCCGGGACCCTGCATGCCGTCCCTGAGGGTCGTGTCGTACAGCTTCACCTTCTCCACTTCCGCGTTCCTTTCGAGCTTTTGTCGGGGTCCCTTCCATCCGGGACCCGGGAGTCACGTGCGCGACCTGCATCGCGCCGGCCGTGGGCTAGCGGCCCACAGCTCGCGTAATTCGGCCTCCGGCCTGCTCTGGATTCGCGTGGCGAAGCATCAGCTCTCAACTGTATCCGGTCGTGCCGAGCGCGCCGGCTCGCCGACCGGGTCGAGCCAGGCTGTGTACCGGGGATCCCTGCCATAGATCGCGTCCTCGTAGCGCTTCTGGACGAGGAGTGTCACTGGACCGGGGTCCGAGATCGGATGCTCGTCGACCTCCCGCACCGGAACGACCTCCGCCGCGGTTCCGCACATGAAGATCTCGTCCGCGCCATACAGCTCGGAACGGGCGATATCGCGCTCGGCCACCTCGAATCCGCTGTCCCTGAGGATCGTGATCACGCTCTTCCTGGTGATTCCATCGAGGATCGAGGCCGTCTGGGGCGGCGTCGCGACCGAGCCATCACTGACTACGAATATGTTCTCCCCCGACCCCTCGCAGACGAAGCCACGCTCGTCGAGGAGTATCGCTTCCTCGTAGCCGGCCTGAGCCGTCTCGGTCTTCGCGAGGATCGAATTGAGGTACTGCCCCGAGGCCTTCGCATGGGGGATCAGGCTGCTCGAGGTGATCCTCCGCCAGGAGGAGACCTTGGCCCGGATCCCGTGCCGCTTGCCCTCCTCGCCCAGGTAGGCACCCCAGCTCCAGACGGCGATCATCATCTCGATCGGTGCGTTGCGGGCGTAGAGACCCATTTCTCCGTACCCACGAAAGGCCAGCGGCCTGATGTAGCAATCCCGAAGCCCATTCCGACGGATCAGCTCCCGGGTGGCCTCGGCCAGCTCCTCTTGTTCATACGGGAGGTCGAGGAAATACATCCTGGCCGAGTCGGCCAGCCTGAGCAGGTGCTCGTCGTGGCGGAAGATCGCGGGGCCGAGCTCCCCGTCGTAGCAGCGGATCCCTTCGAAGACCCCTGTCCCGTAATGGAGCCCGTGAGAAAGGACGTGGACCGTCGCCTCGTCCCAGGGGACGAACTCACCGTTCTGCCAGATGTATTCGGCCTTCTCCATCGCGTGCTTTCCGTGCCTGCCCGGGTCCGGGCGCGACCCTCCGAGCACTTTACCCGCGAGGCGCCGCGCCTGCCCGGGTCGAGTCTCGGTGAACCGGTACTAGCGATCCAGCTCGCCGAGGACCAGCCGGGTGACCTCGGCAGTTCCGGATTCGGTTTCGCCGTCGGCGCCCGTGAACAGGTCGGGGGTCCTGAAGCCCTGCTCAAGCACGCCCTCGACGGCTCCTTCCAGCTGGTCGGCCTCGCTCTCCTTCCCGAGCCCATACCTGAGCATCATCGCCGCCGAAAGGAACGTTGCCAGCGGGTTGGCGATGCCGCGCCCTGCGATATCGGGAGCCGAGCCGTGGACCGGTTCGAACAGGCCTGGACCACTCTCGCCGAGACTGGCCGAGGGAAGCATCCCCAGGGAGCCGGTAAGCATCGCCGACTCGTCGCTGAGGATGTCGCCGAAGAGGTTCTCCGCCAGGATCACGTCGAACTCCGTCGGACGGGAAACCAGCTGCATCGCCGCATTGTCGACAAGCAGGTGTTCGAGGTCCACTTCCGGGAAATCCCCGGCAACCGAGGTAACGGTCTCTCGCCACAGGCGGGAGGTCTCGAGCACGTTCGCCTTGTCGACCGAGGTGAGTCTCGGGGTTTCGCCCGAAGACC
This sequence comes from uncultured Solirubrobacterales bacterium, assembly GCA_903891285.1. Taxonomy (GTDB): domain Bacteria; phylum Actinomycetota; class Thermoleophilia; order Solirubrobacterales; family 70-9; genus 67-14. The sequence goes on along the minus strand of CAITDZ010000152.1, from coordinate 21,593 downwards.
GGGTGATCGCAGCCTCGAAGGCGACCCGGGCGATCCTCTCGATCTCCTCGACCGAGTAGGCACACTCGTCGAATGCGGTCGAACCCCTTCGACCACTCTCGCCGAAGTAGATACCACCGGTCAGCTCCCGGACGACGAGAAGGTCGGTGCCCTCGATGATCCCCGGTCGCAGGGGACTCGAGTCGATCAACGCCGGTATCGCCGCGACCGGCCGCAGGTTGGCGAACAGGCCGAGCTCCTTCCTGACTGCCAGGAGCCCCTGCTCCGGGCGGGGGGCCGAGGGGTCACTGGCGACGGCCTCGTCCCACTTCGGGCCGCCCACCGCACCGAGCAGGACTGCGTCGGCACTCCGGCAGGCATCCAGCACCTCATCGGTAAGGGCGGTCCCATGCTCGTCGATCGATATCCCCCCGATCAACAGCTCCTCGAAACTGAAATCACCCAGCGCATCGAGGACCTCGCGGGTGGACGCGACTATCTCGGGGCCGATCCCGTCGCCGGGCAGGAGGACTATTCGCTGGGACACGAGGTGCTCAGTCCACTGCCGTCGTGACCGGCCCCCGTGTTCCCCCGGGGCCATCCTCGAACCGCTCGATCGAATCGAGTTCGGCGAGGGTCAGGGCGATGTCGTCGAGTCCGCCCAGCAACCGCCGCTTTATCTCACCGTCGATCTGGAAGAGGAACTTGCCGCCATCGCAGGCGACCGTCTGGTTGTCGAGCTCGATCCGCGCCTCGCCGGCCCCAGCGACCTGACGACATTCCTCCTCGGGAAGGACGATCGGAAGGAATCCGTTCTTCGTGCAATTCGAATAGAAGATGTCCGAGAAGGAAGGGGCGATGACACAGTCGAACCCGAACTGCTGGAGGGCCCACACTGCGTGTTCGCGGGAGGAGCCAGAACCGAAATTCGGCCCGGCTACGAGTATGGGATTCGGGGAGAGCTCGATCTCTCCATCCTTGATCCAGTCGTAGAAGAGAAATTCGCCGAACCCCGTCCGCTCGACTCGCTTGAGGAACTGCTTGGGGATTATCTGGTCGGTGTCGACGTCGCTCCGGTCGAGGAAGGTGACGTCGCCTTCGATCACGTCGATCGGTTCCATCGGATCACTCCCACTCCCGGATGTCGACGAAGTGGCCCTCGATCGCGGCGGCAGTGGCCATCGTCGGACTCATCAGGTGGGTGCGGCCCCCCTTTCCCTGGCGCCCCTCGAAGTTCCGATTCGATGTCGAGGCGCAACGCTCGCCCTCCATCAGGATGTCGGGGTTCATCCCGAGGCACATCGAGCAGCCGGCACCCCGCCATTCGAAACCGGCCGACTGGAAGATCTCGTCCAGCCCTTCCTCTTCCGCCTGCGATTTCACCTTTGCCGAACCGGGTACGACCATCGCTCGTACCTCGGGGTGGACCGACCGGCCCTGGATCGCCGAGGCTGCCTCGCGGAGGTCGGAGATCCGTGAATTGGTACAGGAGCCGATGAATACCCGCTCGGGCCGAATCTCGGTCATCGGGGTACCGGGGCTGAGGCCCATGTAGGCGAGGGCCCGCTCCGCTGCCTCACGCTCGACCGGACTCTCCATGACGGCAGGGTCCGGAACGGAGTCCGTGACCTGGACGACCATGCCAGGCGTCGTTCCCCAGGTGACCATCGGGGAGAGCGCGGAGGCGTCGATCTCGACCTCGTCATCGAAAGACGCCCCCTCGTCGGTGACCAGCTGGCGCCATTCCTCGACCTTCACGTCGAAGTCTTCCGGTACCCCGGGGCGACCACGCATGTACTCGAAGGTCGTGTCGTCGGGGGCGATCATGCCGGCCTTGCCGCCGCCCTCGATCGTCATGTTGCAGATCGTCATACGCTGCTCCATGGTCAATGCCCTGATCGCCTCGCCGGCGTATTCGACCGCATGCCCGTTCATGCCGGCCGTCCCGAGCCTGCCGATCGTGGCCAGGATGAGGTCCTTGGAGGTAACTCCCGGTGCGAGGGTTCCCTGATAGTCGATCCGCATCGTCTTCGGCCTCTTCTGGACCAGCGTCTGGGTAGCCATCACGTGCTCGACCTCTGAGGTGCCGATCCCGAAGGCAAGCGCGCCGAAGGCACCGTGGGTCGAGGTGTGGGAGTCGCCACAGACGATCGTCATCCCGGGCTGGGTCAGGCCGAGTTCGGGGCCGATCACATGGACGATCCCCTGTGAATCGGAGCCGAGGGAGAAGACCGGCACCCCGAACTCCCTGGCATTTGCCTCTAGAAGCTCGACCTGTTTGCGGGAGAGCGCATCAGCGATCAGGTTGGCGGCCGGGGTCCCATCCGTGGGAACGTTGTGATCGGCCGTCGCCACCGTCTTGTCCGGCCGGCGGAGGGCACGGCCCGACATCCGAAGGCCCTCGAAAGCCTGGGGCGACGTCACTTCATGGACCAGGTGGAGGTCGATGTAAATCAGGTTCTCCCTGACCTCGTGGGATTCCCAGATCTTTTCGAACATCGTCATTGCCATCGCGCTACTCCTGACTTGCCTCGGACCGGGCCGAGATTACCGCCACCGAATCGAGGATGCGACCGAGCCAGTGCCCCTGCCGTACCTCGAACTGGTGCCCCCGGACAGTGCTCATGGGCCCTTCGCCTCCCCGCTCGGGCTGCTTTCGGACTCCTCCCTCGCCCGGAGCTCCGCAACCAGGTTGGAGAGCGCCCTCACATACGCCTGGGCAGATGCTTCCAGGATGTCGGTCGAGACTCCCTGACCCGAGGCTGTTACTCCGTCTCGTCTGAGGACGACTGTGACCTGCCCGAGCGCGTCCTCCCCGCCGGTGACTGCTGCCACGCGGTACTCCCTGAGCTCCGATTCGACCTCGGTTGCATCCCGGGCCGCCTGGAAGATCGCATCCACCGGACCGTCCCCACCGGCGGTAGCGGAGGCCGAACCTCCCTCTGGCAGCGAAACGGTCACCGAAGCACGGGACTCTCGGTTCGAGCCGGCAGAGACCTCGAAGGATGCGAGCTCGTATGCGTCGCCTTCCCGGTGCATCTCGTCCGAGACCAACGCTTCGAGGTCGAGGGCGGTCACCTGTTTCTTGCGGTCCGCAACCTCCTTGAAGCGGGCGAAGGCCCGATTGAGCGCGTCGCCCTGGACGACGAACCCGAGCTGCTCGAGCGCATCCTGGAGTGCGTGACGCCCGGAGTGCTTGCCGAGCACGATCTGGTTCGAGTCGAACCCGACCTCGGTCGCGTCCATGATCTCGAAGGTCGAACGTTCCTTCAGGACCCCGTCCTGATGGATGCCGGACTCGTGGGCGAACGCGTTTCGACCGACCACGGCCTTGTTCGGCGGCACGGCGTAACCGGTCAGCCTCGAAACCAGACGACTGGTCCTGGCCAACTCGCGGGTGTTGATTCCGGTCTGGAGGCCGTGTACGTCACCTCGAACCTTGATCAGCATGGCGATCTCCTCGAGTGAGCAGTTGCCGGCCCGCTCACCGATCCCATTGACTGCGCACTCGACCTGACGCGCCCCGGCGAGCACCCCCGCGTAGGAGTTCGCGACGGCCAGGCCGAGGTCGTCGTGGCAGTGGACCGACAGTTCGACCCCCTTCAGCGAGGGAGCGAAGCGGTAGAGGTCCTCGAAATACCTGGTGTATTCCTCGGGGGTCGTATAGCCGACGGTATCGGGGATGTTGACCACCGTGGCCCCTTCCTCGACGGCGATCGCGCAGACCTCGGCGGTGAACTCGACATCGGCTCGGGTGGCGTCCATCGGGGAGAACTCGACGTCTTCACAGAGGCTCCTGGCCTGGGAGACGGCTGCACGGGCTCCCTGGATCACGTCCTCACGGGTGTTCTTCATCTGGTACTCGATATGGATGTCCGAGGTCGAGATGAAGGTATGTATCCGGGGCCTCTCGGAGTCCCTGACTGCATCCCAGGCGACATCGATGTCCCCTTTCTGCGCCCTTGCAAGGCCGCAGATGACTGGACCCTCGACTTCCCTGGCGATCCTCTGGACCGCCTCGAAGTCTCCCGGCGAAGTGATCGGGAATCCGGCCTCGATCACATCGACCCCCAATCGAGCCAGCTGGTTGGCGATCTCCACCTTCTCCGAGGTATTGAGCGATATCCCAGGCGACTGCTCGCCGTCCCTGAGGGTCGTATCGAATATATGGACGCGATTTGCGTCGTTCACGGCTACTTCGCCGTTCATTGCCACTCCTTCTTCCTTATCGGTCGTGAATCCCTGTCTGCTCGCGGCTAACGCGCCGCCCGGCGATCATTCCCCCCGGAGGGGGAGCAGCAGAAGGAGTAGGTCCGCCCTGGAGGTTCTGGGTGAGGGCTTGACGGGATTCATCGCCATCGAGATTAGCGCACGGCTCTTGCCGGGTCGGGATTCCTCGGTTCCGGGATCAGAGCTTCAGGGCGGAGCCCTCGGCAAAGCCGTCGAGCGAAAGAATCTCGGCCATGGTCTCCTCGGCGAGGGGAGCGTCGAGGGTCAGGACCATCACTGCCCGCTCCCCGCCGGACTCCGCCCCAACTGCCGCCGAGCCGATGTTTATCCCGGCATCGCCAATCACCCGGCCAACCGTCCCGATCATTCCCGGTCGGTCCGAATACCGGAAGATCGCCATGAACGGCTCGAACGGAACGAAGAACTCCTCGTCCCAGACCGATGCCAGGTGGGGCTGCTGGTTCGGTCCGGCCACCGTCCCGCCAACGCTCACCCGATCGTCCCCCTCACCGACCGTCACGGTGACGAGGTCCGTGAAATCGCCCGATTCAGCCTCGCTGGTTTCGGCTATCTCGATCCCCCGCTCTTCCGCAAGCTGGGCTGCGTTGACGAGGTTGACCTGCTGCTCCGTGTGACCAGAGAGCAGACCGGCCAGCACGGCCAGCCCGAGGAGTCTGGTGTCGTTGGAGGCCACCCCGCCCCTGAATTCGACCTCTACCCGACCGAGCGGGCCCCCGACCAGTCCGGCAGCAACCTTCCCCAGCATCTCGCACAGGGGCACATAGGGCGCCAGCGCCTTCATCGTCGCCGGATCGACAGCGGGAATGTTCACGGCGTTGGTCACGACCCCGCCGGTCAGGGCGGCCGTAACCTGCTCGGCGGTATCGATCCCGGCTCGATCCTGCGCCTCCGAAGTCGATGCACCCAGATGCGGCGTGACCACAACGTCGTCCCGTTCAAAGATCGGGTGACCCGTGAACGGCTCTTCGGGAAAGACGTCCAGTGCGGCTCCCCCGACCTGGCCTGACTCGAGGCCCTCCTGGAGGGCGTCGAGGTCGATCAGCTCGCCCCTCGCACAGTTGACGATCCGGACTCCGGGCTTCATCTGGGAGATCGCCTCGGAATCGATCCAGCCGATCGTCTCCGGTGTTTTCGGAAGGTGGATGGTGATCAGGTCGGCCTGTCCGTAGAGGTCTGAAACTTCGTCCACCCCGGTCACGCCCAGGTCCTCGAAGCGCTCCGGCGAAACGAACTTGTCGAAGGCAACCACGTCCATCCCGAACGCGAGCGCGCGACGGGCAACCAGCTGGCCGATGCGCCCGAAGCCGATGACCCCGAGCGTCTTTCCGTAGAGCTCCGACCCCTTGTAGGAGGAGCGGTCCCAATTTCCCCCGACCAGGGAAGCATGGGCCTGCGGGACGCTCCTGAACAGGGCCAGGGCGAGGGCGAGGGTGTGCTCGGCGGCGGCAACTGAATTCGATTCGGGAGCATTGGCGACGATCACCCCGCGCTTGGTTGCAGCGGGGATGTCGACGTTGTCCACCCCGGTCCCGGCCCTGCCGATCACCTTCAGCCTGTCTGCTGCATCGATCAGCTCAGGGGTGAGTGTGGTCGCAGAGCGAATCAGGATGGCGTCGAACTCGCCGATCCGCTCCGCGAGTTCGGCCTCGTCCATCTCGAAGCCGAGTTCGACCTCGAACTGCTCCCTCAGGAGATCGATCCCCGAATCGGCGATCTGTTCCTTGACCAGGACCTTCATCGGGACCCTTTGCGCCGGGCGACTGCGGTCACCGGTTCACCGAGGGTTCGTTCTGGATTACCCAGTCGATGCAGGCCGTTAGGGCCTCTACGTCCGAGGGATCGACCGAAGGAAACATCCCTACCCGGAGCTGGTTGCGGCCGAGCTTCCTGTACGGCTCTACATCGACGATGCCGTTGGAGCGAAGCGTCGCAGCCACGGCAGCGGCATCGATCGCCTCGTCGAAGTCGACCGTGCCGACGACCAATGAACGCTTTGCCGGGTCGCTGACGAATGGGGAGGCGAACTCGCTCTCTTCAGCCCAGCCGTAGAGGTGCCCGGAGGACTGCGAGGTACGGTCGACCCCGAATGCAAGGCCGCCCCCGGCCAGCATCCAGTCGACCTGCTCCGCCAGGAGGAAGAGGGTCGCCAGGGCCGGGGTGTTGTAGGTCTGGTCCTTTCGGGAGTTCTCCAGCGCAGTCGCAAGGGAGAGGAATGGCGGCTGCCACCGGTCTCCGGCCCCGTCGAGCTCCTCGATCCGGGCAACGGCCGCAGGACTCAGGGCGGCAACCCAGAGGCCCCCATCGGCACCGAAGGCCTTCTGGGGCGCGAAGTAGTAGGCATCCGTCTGGCCGACATCGACCGGTAGCCCACCGGCACCCGAGGTCGCATCGACCAGGACCAGGGAGTCGCCCGAGTCGGCCGGCCTCTCGACCGGCACCATGACCCCGGTGGAGGTTTCGTTCTGGGCCCAGGCAATCGCGTCAGCGGCTGGGTCGGCCACCGGTATCGGTGCATCCCCAGGCTCGGCCGCCACGAGGATTGGATCCGCAAGGAAGGGGGCGCCGGCCGACACCGAGGCGAACTTCTGGGAGAACTCCCCGTAGGTCAGATGGAGTGCCCTCTGCCGAACCAACCAGGCTGCAGCCGCATCCCAGAAGGCAGTAGCCCCTCCATTTCCCAGAACGACCTCGTAGCCATCGGGAAGCTCGAACAGCTCGCCCAGACCGCCCCTCACCCGTGCGACGAGATCCCGGACGGGCTGCTGCCTGTGTGAGGTTCCGATCAGAGCGGACTGCCCGGCCAGCCGCTCGAGCGCCTCCGGACGCACCTTGGATGGGCCGCAGCCGAACCGCCCGTCGGCGGGCTTGAGGTCGGCGGGGATCGTAGCTGTGGTCGTGGCTTGGCTCATGGACTCCTGGAGATCGAACTCTCGGACGGGATTAGGTTAGTGGGCCGGACCATCCCGAACGGGATGGGGACCGATCAGAACTCGGTATCGATCCAGTGCATCATCGAGCGGAGTTCGGCACCGACCTTCTCGATCTCGTGCTCCTTCCCCTCCTCCCTCATCCTCTGGAAGTTCTCGCCGCCTGCCTGGTTCTCGGCGATCCACTCGGTCGCGAACTCACCCGACTGGATGTCGGCGAGGATCTGCTTCATCGCCTGACGGGACTCCTCCCCCACGACGCGCCTGCCCCTGGTTATGTCCCCGTACTCGGCGGTATTCGAGATCGAGTAGCGCATCCCCTGGATCCCCTTCTCGTACATCAGGTCGACGATCAGCTTGAGTTCGTGGAGGACCTCGAAGTAGGCGAGCCGCGGGTCGTATCCCGCCTCTACAAGGGTGTCGAACCCCGCCCTGACCAGCTCGGTCGCGCCCCCACAGAGAACGGCCTGCTCCCCGAACAGGTCGGTTTCGCATTCGTCCTTGAAGGTCGTCTCGATGATTCCGGCCCTGCCACCGCCGATCCCGATCGCATACGCAAGCACCAGATCTCGCGCATTTCCGGTCGCGTCCTGGTCGACCGCCATCAGGCAGGGAACGCCACTGCCCTCGGCGTACTGGCGTCGGACCATGTGGCCTGGCCCCTTCGGAGCGACCATGCCGACGTCGACTCCCTCCGGTGGGGTGATCTGGTCGAACCGGATGGAGAAGCCGTGCGCGAACATCAAGAGGTTCCCGGGGGCGATCCCGTCGGCTATCTCCTCCTCCCAGACCTGTGACTGCATTTCGTCGGGCAGGAGGACCATCACGATGTCGCCCCTGCTTGCCGCCTCGGCCACCGAGAGGACTTCGAGCCCCTCGGCCTCCGCTTCGGCCCGGCTCGGGGAGTCCTCGCGCAGGCCGACCACCACATCCACTCCTGAGTCCTTGAGGTTCAGGGCATGGGCGTGGCCCTGGGAGCCGAAGCCGAGGATCGCGACCGTCTTGCCATCGAGCCGGGAGAGGTCACCGTCGTCGTCGTAGAAAATCCCTTCCTTAGTCATGGGCTGGATGCTATGCCCCGGACGGGGGCTCCGTCTTCCGGCCGTTCACCGTTCGGGGTCGCGGACCAGTTCGGTCAACGAATCGAGGTCCGGTTTGCCTGCCCGGTTGAGGGGCACCGCCTCCACGGCGACAACTCGCTTCGGAACCTTGAAACCGGCCAGCCTGCTCTGGCACGTCCCGCGCAAGGAATCGACGTCCGGCCTCTCCCCTGCGGTTCCGACCACGACTGCCACGACCGCTTCCTGCCACTCGGGGTCCGGGACCCCGAAGACGACGGCCTCGGAAACCGATGGATCGGCCAGAAGGGTCTCCTCTACCTCCGCGGGCTGGACCTTCTCACCCCCGGTCAGGATCGCCCGGTCTCGCCGGCCCTTGACGAAGAGGAATCCCTCATCATCCAGGTGCCCGAGGTCACCGGTCCTCAGCCAGCCGTCCTCCCCCAACCATTCGCGGCTTACCGTCGGGCCGCGGACGAGGATCTCGCCATCATCGATCTTCACCTCGGTAACGGAGAGGGGACGACCGGCGCTGGATGGCCTCTCGGCAGCGTCTGTTGGCGTCGAGGTGGCAACCTGGGAGCATGCCTCGGTCAAACCATACGTCGGAACGGCCGGAATCCCCGCCTCGATCGCTGCGAGCACCAGGTCGCCCGCCACCGGGCCGCCCCCGACCAGGGCAAAGCGGAGCCCCTCCGGCACGGTGTCGCCATCCAATGTCCGCCTGAGCATCGTCGGAACCAGGGATGCGCAGTTGACGCCCCGTTCCTCGACCGCCCGGACCAGTGATTCCGGCGTGAAATGGTCGACCAGGAAGACTCCGGTCCCGGCGATCACCGAGCGGACCAGGACCGAGAACCCCGAAACGTGGGAGAGCGAAACCGGGCAGAACCAGCGGTCGTCGGGCTCTACGCCCAGGTTCAGGGCCGACCCGACCGCGCTCGTGAAGTGGTTCTCCCTGGTCAGCGGGATCGGCTTCGGCCTTCCGGTCGATCCCCCGCTAAGGATTCGACAGAGGATGTCCGAGGGCTCCGGCGGGTCGGCGCCCGCAGCCTCAGCCGCCTTTCCGTTTGGACGAAGGTCGGGGCCCAGCTGGTAGTCCGGCCTGACCGCTTCGATCGCCCTGGTGATTTCATCGGGGGGCAGGTCGTCCTCGACCGGCACGATGGTGGCACGGAGCCGGATGAGGGCATGGACCTGGACTGCCTTCTCGAGGCCTTCGCCGAGTCGGAGCAGGACGGTCGTGCCGGCCCCCACTCCCTCGGAACCGATGTCCGCCGCGAGCTCATTGGCCTGCCGGTCGAGTTCAGCGTAGGTGAGCTGATCTCGCCCGTCGTCGAGGGCGATGGCATCTGGGGTCCGGAGGGCTGTGTGGGCCAGCCAGTCGTACGGCCTCATGGCTGAATCCTGACGATCCGGGATATCTTTCGGTGCCCGGCCCGCCTTTGGTCGCTGGGGTCCGTCCCTTCGTCAATGAGAGGCAGATTTGCCCGACCGACACCGTCTCGCGCCACCTGAGCAGACCCTCTACGAACCGTATGTATGGGAACCGGCGGCGGACTACGAGGACATCCGGTACGAGCGCGCCGAATCGATCGCGAAGATCACGATCGACAGGCCCGAGGTACGGAATGCATTCCGGCCGCAGACTCTTGCCGAGCTGAAAGATGCCTTTTCCCGGGCGAGGGATGACATCGAGGTCGGCTCGATCATCCTCACCGGGGCCGGGGACGAGGCCTTCTGCTCGGGTGGAGACCAGAGGATCCGGGGAGACGATGGCTACATCGGTGACGACGAGGTCGCCCGGAGTGGGGTCGGGAGGCTCGACGTAGGAGACCTCCACGTCCAGATCCGGCGCCTCCCGAAGCCCGTGGTGGCGATGGTCGCGGGATACGCGGTCGGAGGAGGCCAGATACTCCATCTCGTCTGTGACCTGACGATCGCCGCCGACAACGCTCGCTTCGGGCAGACGGGGCCCAGGGTTGGAAGCTTCGACGGTGGCTTCGGTGCGAGCCTCCTGGCACGGAACGTAGGGGTCAAGAAGGCAAAGGAGTTCTGGTTCCTCTGTCGGCTCTACTCGGCCGAGGAGGCCCTCGAGATGGGGCTGGTCAATGCGGTCGTCCCTCTCGAACGACTCGAGGCCGAAACCGTTGCCTGGTGCAGGGAGATGTCGCACCTGTCTCCGCTTGCCCTCCGTCTGACCAAGGCCAGTTTCAACGCCGAGGAGGACGGCCTGACCGGGCTCCAGCAGCTTTCGCACGACGCGACCCTGCTGTTCTACATGTCGGAAGAGGGCCAGGAGGGCAGGGACTCCTACAAGGCCGGTCGGCAGCCGGACTTCAGGCGCTTCCCGAAGCGACCCTGAGACGGATGAGGATTTGGGTCACCGCAGCGAGGCCCCGGACCCTTCCGGCTGCGATCGCGCCGGTCCTGGTCGGAACCGCAGCCGTGGTTGCCACGGCCGGAGCCGTACCGCGCCCCCTGGGCTTTGCCGCCGCACTCGTCGCTTCGATCCTGATCCAGATCGGCACCAATCTGGCGAACGACTATTCCGATGCGAGGCGCGGCGCCGACACCCCGGATCGTCTCGGTCCGGTACGGGTGACAGCGACTGGACTGGCTACCCCTTCGAAGGTCCTCTGGGCCGCCTGGATCGCCTTCGGGCTTGCCATCCTCCTCGGTCTCTACCTGGCCTGGCTGGCGGGACCGGTGATCCTCCTGGTCGGCGCCCTCTCGATCACTGCAGGAACCCTCTACACCGGTGGCCCGAAGCCCTACGGGTACGCCGGACTGGGTGAGGTCTTCGTCTTCCTCTTCTTCGGACTGGTGGCCGTCAACGGCTCGTACTACGTCCAGCTGGAAGCGGTCAATGCCGGGGCGGTCGGCCTTTCGATCACCACGGGCCTCCTCGCCACTGCGATCCTGGTGATCAACAACGTCCGGGACCTGGAGAGTGATCGGCGTGCCGGAAAGATGACCCTGGCGGCCCGCTTCGGAAGATCCTGGGCGCGACGCCTGTTCAAAGGGGTCCTGGTGGCTTCCCTGGTGGTCCTCCTGGGAACGGTCGTCCTCGACCGGGACCTCGAAGGGGCCCTGCTCGGGATCATCGGGATTCCCTTTGCGATCCGAGCCCTTCGTGCGGTCGAAACCCGAACTGACGGCCCCTCCCTCAACCGGGCGCTGGCAGAGATGGGAATCTCCCTCGCCCTGTTCGGAATCGGAGCCTCCATCGGGATGGTGATCTTCTGAGTCCTGCCCGTTCCGATGGGCTGACCGCAGAAGTCATTCCCTACGCCCTCCCCTTCACCAGGCGATACCGCGCCTCCGCCGGGAACCTCGACAAGAGGGAACTCGTCCTTCTGAGGCTCCGGGACGCTGACGGGGTGATCGGATTGGGTGAGGGAGTCCCGCTCACCCTCAGGGGTGGTGACTCGCTGGATTCAGTCGTCAGCACCCTCGATAGGTGGGCCAAGCGACTCCACTCGGATGGTCATCTCGATCCGCCGACCGGCCCCGCCCCCGCAAGATGTGCGGTGGTCACGGCGCTTGCCGACCTCGAGGCCCGTCGGGACGGGATCCCCCTCCATGAGCTGCTCAGCGACGGCAAGGAGGCCCGCCCGGTCCGGTGCAATGCGACCCTCGGGGCCGACCCACCAGACGAAGTCGCAGACCGTGCCAGGGAACTGTCGGAACTCGGTTTTGACCGCTTCAAGCTGAAGGTCGGGACAAGGGGTGACCGTGAACGGGTCGAGGCACTCCGGGCCTCGCTCGAACCCGGATCGCTGATCCGGCTCGATGCCAACGGAGCCTGGACGGTGGATGAGGCGATCTCCTTCGTCTCCGAGATCGGCCCCGACGGACTCGAACTCCTCGAACAGCCGACGGAAGGACTCGATGGTCTCGTCCAGGTGAAGGCCGGTACGGATATTCCGGTGGTGGCCGATGAATCCGTCTCCACTCCTGAGGAGGCTGCCGAGGCAGCTGCGATCAACGCCTGTGACGCCGTCACTGTGAAGATCTCCAAGGTCGGCGGACTCGACGGCACTCTCGGAGGATTCCTACCTACCTATCTGTCGAGCGCCCTCGATGGGCCGGTGGGAGTCGCTGCTGCCGGGCACCTTGCCGCCACGCTCCCTGAAACCGGTCCGACCGGGCCGACTCACCACGGGCTCGCAACTCTGGGGCTCTTCGACGGCACGATTGCTGCGATCGGCCCCGAGATGGACGGTGAGGTCCTCGTTCTCCCCCCAGGACCGGGAAATGGCGTAGAGATCGACGAATCGGCCCTCGCGACCTTCCGGCTCTAGGCTCACTGGGGATGGACCATACGAACCTGAATACCGCGGTCGGTACCGCCTTCTGCGAGGAGATGGCGCGGCTCGGGGTCGAACTCGCAGTCGTCTCTCCAGGTTCCCGCTCGACTCCGCTCGCCCTCGCCCTCGAAAGGGAGCCTGGTATCGAGGTGGAAGTGGTTCTCGACGAACGGTCTGCTGCCTTCTTCGCACTTGGTGCCGCCAATGCGACTGGGCTACCGGTCGCCGTGGTCTGTACTTCCGGAAGCGCCGCAGCGAACTACCTCCCGGCCGTGACCGAAGCCGACCTCTCGGCGGTACCGCTGCTCCTCCTAACCGCAGACCGGCCGCCGGAACTGCGGGGAATCGGCGCCGGCCAGGCGATCGACCAGCTCAAGCTCTACGGGGATGCCGTCAGGTGGTTTGCCGAAGTCGGTAACCCGAGAGGCGACGATGACGGACTGCTGTTCGTTCGCCAGCTTGCATGCCGGGCATTTGCGACTGCGGCCGGAGACCCCCGCCCGGGTCCCGTCCATCTGAACTTTCCTTTTCGCGAGCCGCTGGCTCCCCGTCCGGGTGGTGAACCGATTACCGCCGAGACCGAGCTCGCCCTCGAGGGCCGCGGGGACGAACCCCTCGCCACCGTTTCGGAGCCTCTTCGCCTGCCGACGTCTGAGGGCCTCGAGAGTGCCCTCGCCTTGCTCGTGGGACGACGTCGTATAGCGATCGTTGCGGGGAGGCTCCTGGATCCATCCGCGACCGATGCGGCTATCGCCCTCTCAGAGACTCTTTCCGCACCGATCCTCGCCGAACCTACCTCCCAGCTCCGATGGGGGAGCCACTCGAAGGACAGTGTCGTCTGGGGCTATGACCTGATCCTCCGGGGAGGCTCCGGGGACGCACCCCCACCGCCCGAGACGGTGGTGAGAATTGGCGAGACACCTACCTCGGCAGCCCTCCGGAGGTGGATCGCTGGACTCGAAGGGGCGGACCAGATCCTGGTTCGGCCGGAAGGCGACTGGTACGACCCATCGAGACTCGCCCGGGTGATCCTCCGTTCCGATATCGGTCCAACCCTCGAACGGATCCGGGAGGGCGTCGAGCCTCCTCCGTCGCGGGAATACCTCGACCAGTGGCTCTCCGCCCAGGAAGGACTCGCACCCGACTCAGAGGTCGCCGGAATACACCTGGCCGTCGCCGAGACAGCGCCGGAAGGATCGATCATCTACACCGCATCCAGCCTCGCCATCAGGGACCAGGAGACCTTTCTCCCCACCGGTGCTACGGAGATCCTCTTCCTGGCCAACCGCGGAACCAACGGGATCGACGGACTGATCGCCTCGGCCGCTGGAGCCGGTCGCGGCTCGGATCGGCCCGTAATAGCGGTCACCGGGGACCTCGGGATGGTTCACGACATGGCGAGCCTGCCACTGATCTCCCGCTGTGGGGCGGGTGTCAAGATCGTGGTGGTCAACGATGGCGGGGGAAGGATCTTCGAGACGCTCCCGGCTGCCGAGGTCCTGAGCCGGGTCGAATTCGAGCGACTGATGCTCACCCCCACGGACGTTTCCTTCGAAGACCTCGCTCGGACCGCCGCTCTCGAGCACGTCGAGGTCCGGGATTCCGAGGGACTACACGAAGCACTCCGTAAGCGGGGTTCGCTGCTGATCGAGTACCGCCTCGAACGCGCCTCCGACTGAGCTACTCGGCCAGGAGGGGCAGCAGGGCCTCGAGCTTGATCTCGGTCTCGGCCAGCTCGGCCTCGGGATCGGAGTCGGCAACCACTCCGACCCCTGCGTAGAGGTGGGCCTCCCTCCCCCTTAGGAGGGCACTCCTCAGGGCGACGCAGAACAGGCCGTCTCCCGATCCATCCATCCAGCCCACCGGTCCGGCGTACCAGCCTCGATCGAGCCCCTCCACCTCGGAGATCACCCTGGCGGCATCTCGCCAGGGCTCCCCTCCGACGGCGGGGGTCGGGTGAAGCCGGCCGGCCAGCTCGATCACCGTCTTCGGCTCTGCAAGCTGCGCCATGACCGGCGTCGCGAGGTGCTGGATGTTGGCGACCTTGATGACTTCGGGTTCCGGAGACGCCTCGACCCAGATACTCATCCTCCGGAGGGAGTCGACGATCCGGTGCACGACGAACTCGTGCTCTGCCCGATCCTTGGGGCTCGCAAGGAGTCGCTGCCCCAGGTGGTCATCGACTGCGGGATCAGAGCTGCGGCGACTCGAGCCTGCAAGACCGACCGCAGCCACGGTCCGTCCTTCCGAGCTGACCAGGAGCTCGGGACTCGCCCCGATGAACGAGCCCTGGGGGGTGCCGACGCAGAAGTTGAAACAGGTGGGGAATCCCTCCCGGATCGCACCGAACAGGGCGGCCGGCTCGAACTGCGAGTCCGAGGTGACTATGACCTCCCTCGCAAGGACGACCTTGTCGAGGGCGCCATCCCTGATCCGCCCGGCCGCCTCGGCGACCGCCCGCTCGAACTCCCCCGGGTCCCCCCTGCTCTCGATCTCAGTTGCAGTGCCAGGAAGCGGATCAAGCAGGGGCAGGTCTCGTTCATGGAGACCGGTCGCCCGCCCGAGTGCAGCCTGGACCACGGTCTCGGGATCGGTACCCCCCGTGACCACGAGGTTGACGGTCATCGAAGTCGAGGCGCCCGAGCGTTCGAGCAGGAGCTCCGGCAGGATCATCCTCGCCGGGGGGAACGGCTCCCATTCGGGACTCCCACCGCCCTCGTCATCAAAGGCGAAGCCCCCGCACCAGACCGGGCCCGTCCTCGCCGCTATCCCCTCCGGGTCGAGGACGATCGCCTCGCCGGAGAGGTGGGCACACTCGGCCGCCAGGTCGAAGAAGCGGTTACGCCCGCGGGAGACGATCGAGTCGGCGATCCCGATCCCGGCGAGGGAGACCGCTCCACCTCCCTGCTCCCAGCAAAACCAGTCGTCGTCGGCCCGGCGCGAGGCGAAAGCGGTTGCGACGGGGTCGGAGACCCCCGAAGGAACGGTGACCGAGACGACCGTCTTCCTGCCCCGTTCGACCGCCTTCGAGACGGCCTCCCGAAGACCATCCTCCAGCTGCCCGAGCAGCCCGGAGCCGGCGGTCACTCGCCCCGGGAGAGCGCCACCTCGCCAGTCCTGACCATCTCGAGCAGGCCGTGTGGCCGGAGCATCTGTTCGAACGCCTCGATCTTGTCGAACGAGCCCGTTACCTCGATGATCAGGGCACGGCGTGAGACATCGACGATCTTTGCCCTGAAGATCTCGGCGAATTGAACGATCTCGGCCCGACTCTCGACCGCTGCACTGACCTTGAACAGGGCGAGCTCCCTGGCGACCGTGAGGTCGGGTTCCATGTCCCGGATCTTCAGGACGTTGATCAGCTTGTGGAGCTGCTTGGTGACCTGGTCGATCGGATGGACGGCGCCATCGAGGGTCAGGGTGATCCTCGAAACCTCGGGATCGTCGGTTGGGCCGACCGCGAGCGTGTCGATGTTGAAGCCCCTGCGCGAGAAGAGTCCGGCGACCCGGGCGAGGACGCCCGGTCGGTTCTCGACCAGGATCGAGAGCACGTGCTTTCGGCCGGTGAGGGACCTGCCGGTCCGCAGGTCCTCGAGCCTGACCATCTCCGGCGAACCCATCAACCCACCATGTCCCTGGCGGCGTTGCCTGCCGGAATCATCGGGTAGCAGTTCTCCAGGGGACTCACCCGGACGTCGAGCAGGGCCGTTCCGTCGTGATCGAGAGTGGCCCTCATCATCTCTTCGAGATCGGCCTCGTCGTCGCACCGCAGACCCTTCGCGCCGAAGGCCTCGGCGAGCTTTGCCCAGTCAGGGCTGGTTCCATTGTCGACCCCGCTGTAGCGGCCGTCCCAGAAGAGCTCCTGCCACTGGCGGACCATGCCCATGAAGCCGTTGTTCATGAGGAAGACCTTGACCGGGATGTCTTCGGTCACCGCTGTCGCGAGCTCCTGGACGTTCATGATCAGGCTGCCGTCGCCGGCGACGCAGACCACCTCCTCGCCCGGACAGGCGACCTTGGCACCGATCGCCGACGGAAGGCCAAATCCCATCGTTCCGAGACCGCCCGAGTTGATCCAGCGATGGGGTTCGTTGAACCCGTAGTACTGGGCAACCCACATTTGGTGCTGGCCGACATCGGATGTGACGAAGGCGTCCCCCTCAGTGACCTTGTGGAGCATCTCGATCATGAACTGCGGCTTGATCTCACCGTCCGAGCCCGGCTCGTAGGTGAGCGGGTACTCCTCCTGCCAGCCCCGGATCCGACTCCACCAGCCATCCAGCCTCTCTTGCTCGGTCTGGAGGGCCCGGTATTCGCCGGTCAGCTTGGGAAGTATCAGCTTGGCGTCTCCGACGATCGGGATATGGGCCGGGACGTTCTTCGAGATCTCGGCCGGATCGATGTCGATATGGATGATCTTGGCGTTCGGGGCGAACTCGGAGAGTTTGCCGGTGATCCGGTCGTCGAATCGGGCACCGATCGCGACGATCAGGTCGGCCTCATCCATCGCATAGTTCGCGGCCCGGGTGCCGTGCATGCCGAGCATTCCCAGCCACTGGTCGGAGTTCGAAGGGAATGCCCCAAGGCCCATCAAGGTCGAGGTGACCGGGAACCTGTCCGACATCGCGAACTCCCGGAGTTCAGTCGCAGCATCGGCGTGGATCACACCGCCTCCGGTGTAGAGGATCGGTCGCCTGGCGTTGGCGAGGGCCTTGGCCGCGAGCCTGATCTGCTTGGCATTTCCCTCGACGATCGGTCGGTACCCGGGAAGCTCGACCAACTCGGTCGGCGGCGTGTAGGAGATCTCCTCCCTGATCAGGTCCGAGGGGATGTCGACCAGGACCGGTCCGGGCCGCCCAGTGGAAGCGATCCTGAAAGCGTGGTGGATGTACTCGGGTATCTGCGAGGCCTCGGTAACCAGGGCCGAGTGCTTGACGATCGGCAGGGTGATCCCGACGATGTCGGCCTCCTGAAAACCGTCGGTCCCGATCAGGTCGCTCCTGACCTGCCCGGTGACGAAAACGGTCGGGATCGAGTCCATCATCGCGTCGGCGATCGCGGTGACGAGGTTGGTCGCCCCTGGACCCGAGGTTCCGAAGGCAACCCCCGTCCTGCCCGACGCATGGGCGTAGCCCTCTGCCGCGTGCCCCGCCGCCTGTTCGTGGCGGGCCTGGATGTGCCTGAGGTCGGCGTCGACGAGCGCGTCGTACGTGGGCAGGTTCGCACCTCCGGGAATCCCGAAAATGTGCTCGACGCCCTCGTGTACGAGGGCCTCCATTAGTGCGTCGGCGCCCCTCACAGGACCGTCAATCCTAGCAACGGGGTCAGGTTTCCCTGGCTACCGAAAGCGCTCCGCCCTCGAGCTCACCGGGGTTCCACTTGGTCTTCGGCGTGATCGCCCGGAAGATCACCCTCTCCCGGTACCGGTCGATTTCTTTCAGCATCGAATGGACCAGCTCTTCGCCGAGGTAGTGGGGCTCGAGGCCGAGGTCGAGCAGCTTCTGGTTGGAGGCGTTGTAGTAGTGCTGCTCGAGCTCGACCCTGGGGTTCGGGAAGCTTTCGATCGTGACGTCGAAGCCGACCCTTCCGGCCGCTTCGGCGACGAGATCGGCCAGCTCGGAGACCGTGAACTGCTCGGTGAACTGGTTGAAGACCCTGAACTCCCCCCGATCGGCAGGATTGAGCGTGGCGAGTTCGACGCAGCGGAGTGTGTCCCTGATGTTCAGGTAGCCCCGGGTCTGCCCCCCTCCGCCGTAGACGGTGAGCGGATGACCGACCACAGCCTGTACGCAGAACCGGTTCAGCACGGTGCCGAAGGTCTCGTCGTAATCGAACCTCGTCGCGAGCCGTGGGTCGAGGGCGGTCTCATCGGTCTCGATTCCGTAGACGACCCCCTGGTTGAGGTCGGTCGCCCTCAAGCCCCAGATCCGGGTGGCGAAGTGGATGTTGGTCGAGTCGTGGACCTTCGAGCAGTGGTAGAGCGATCCGGGCAACTTGGGGAAGGGCAGGGTGTCCTTGCGACCGTTGTGCTCGATCTCGATGTACCCCTCCTCGATATCGATGTTCGGGGTGCCGTACTCCCCCATCGTCCCGAGCTTGATCAGGTGGGCATCGGGCACGTAGGACTGCATCGAGAACAGGAGGTTGAGGGTCCCGATCACGTTCGTCTGCTGGGTCTCAACGGCGGCCTGCCGTGAACGCATCGAGTAGGGCGCCGAAGGCTGTTCGCCGTAATGGATGATCGTCTCCGGGAGGGTTTCGGCCACGACTTCATCGAGGAACTCGGCGTCCTCGATCGATCCGATCCGGGCTTCGACCCGCTTCCCTGAGACTTCCTCCCAGGCCTCGATCCTGTCCTCCAGCGGAAGGATCGGGGTGAGCGAGTCGGTCGACTGGGCGAGATGCCACCGCCGACGGGAAAAGTTGTCGACGACGGTCACTTCGTGGCCTTGCTGCGAGAAACGCATCGCGGTCGGCCAGCCGAGGTAACCGTCCCCGCCGAGTATCAGGATCCGCATGACAGACGGGAGCCTAGCGTGTCGGGGCGCTCACTAGGATCGGGCGGGTGAGGCTGGCAGCGCTCCTTCTGATCGTCCTCGCCGGGCTCGCCCTGCGACTCGACGCTGCGTGGGACGGGGCCGAGGAGAACCTGCCCGACTCTGCTGCCTACGAACGCCTCGCAAGGGGCCTGGCGACGGAAGGAAGGTTCGAGCAGGTCGGCCCCGATCTCCCCCCCTGGATTCAGCCTGCGACCAACTATTCCCCGGGCCTGCCCCTCCTCGTGGGGGGATTCTTCGAGCTGGTCGGAACCGATGACGCCCGAACGGCCAGGCTCTTCCTCGCCCTGCTGGCAAGCCTCGCGATCCCGGTCACGTTCCTCCTCGGCCGCGAGCTTTCCGGCTACTGGGCCGGCCTGATCGGCGCTGCCGTGTTCGCCTTCTACCCGACCCTGATCTCGGATTCCGGGATGCTCCTCACCGAGGGACTTGCTGGGCTCCTGATCGGTCTGGCCCTGTTAACGCTCTTCAGGTTGAAGGACGCCGGTCCAGGTCCGGCCTGGATCGTGCCTGGCCTGCTGTTCGGACTGGGCGCGATGGTCCGACCCGAGTTCCTGCTCGTCTGCCTGGTCGTCGCTGCGACCGTCGCCGTGGGGCGCCGAAGCACCGGAATCCGGTCCGCGCTCGCCGGGCCACTGATCCTGGTCGCTGCCACCCTCCTCGTGATCGCGCCGTGGACGGTCAGGAATGTGGTCGAACTAGACCGGTTCGTACCCCTGTCGACCGGAGGTGGTCAGGCGCTCTTTACCGGTAGTTACCTGCCATCGGGTGGTGATCCCCAGAGACTCCTTCCCGAACTCTTCGAGCAGTACCCGGGGCTGGACTCGGACCCGGTGATCACCGAGTCACCGCCACCAAGGGGAGAAGATCCCCCCGAAGACCAGGTCCTGGCAGCCCTTGCACTGCGAAAGGCGCCCGGAGCCAAGCCCGACGAGACGCTCGCCCGGCTCGGGAGGGAGCAGTACCTGGATGCCCTGGTCGAGCGCCCGATAAGGCTCATCGGCTTCGCTGGGCAGAAGACCTACCACGTCTGGCTCAGGGGAAGGGCAAGCCTGACGGGGAACGTGCCCGGGAGGCTCCTCCATTGGGCGATCCTCGGGTTTGCCCTCCTGGGGTTGTGGCAGGTCTGGCGAAGTCGGTCGTTCGAGTTCCGGATCCTGGTCGCGGTGCTCCTGACCGTGACCGTGATCGGGCTGGTCCTCGTCTCATCGCCACGCCGTGCGCTTTCGATCTGGCCCGTGGTCGCGGCACTCGCCGGTACCGGGGTGGCCCTGACCGCTTCCGTTCTGCGACGGAGAATCGAGCGGCCGTCGAACGGGCTTCCCGTACCCTGATCGGCCCCGTGGTCGACCGAGAAGAGAGTGATGCAGGGCAACCGCCCCGCCTGGTTGAACCGTTCCTCAGATACGGAACGGCCGCGGCCGTGATCCTCGGAATAATCGTCGTGGTCGGGTTTGGCCTGCGGATCGACCGGGTGGTAAACCCCGACCCCTTCCCCGGTGACGATGCACTTGCCTACAGGGCCCTTGCCGAGTCGCTCTACGAGGACGGCACCTACGGCGGGCCCGACTTCCGTGATCCGAGCGACTGGTCGCCGGGGGCTCCCCTGCTCTTCGCAGCGGGCCACTTCATCACTGGGGGCGTCAACGACGGAGCCGGCAGGGGAATCCAGGCGATCCTCGGAACGGCGGCGATCCTGATCGTCTTCCTGATCGGGGCGAGGCTCGACCCCGGGCCCGTGGGACCCCTGGTCGGCGCGGGGCTGGTCGCGCTCTACCCACCCTTCATCCACTCGGTCGGATCCCTGATGAGCGAGCCGACGGCAATCTTCACCCTTCCCGCGGCCGTCCTGGCCTTTCTCTGGGCCGATTCAACCTCGACCGGTGGCTGGCGAATTACTGCCTGGATACTGCCCGGGCTCCTCTTCGGGCTCACCTGCCTGGTCCGACCCGAGTACCTGTTCGTGAGCATCGTCATCGCCCTCTTCCTGCTCGTCCGGCAGTGGCTGGGATCCGGGCCGTCCCGCTCATTGGCGGCGACCACCGTATTCCTCGTTGCCGTGCTGGTGCCGATAGTCCCCTGGACGATCCACAACGTGGTCACCCTGGATCGGGTGGTTCCGATCACCACCGGTAGCGGCAAGGCTCTGTTCGTCGGAACCAACCTGCCGGCCGACGGCGAGTACCAGCGGGTCAAGGCCGACCTTGTCCAGCGTTATGAAGGGCTCACCCTGGCCCCCGGATCGGAGCAGCTCGACCGGATCGACCCCACCCCCCTGTTCGACCGGGTCGCCGCCGAATACCCTGAACTCGATCGTGATGAAGCACTCGGCCGAATCGGCAGGGAGAACCTGTCTCGCTACCTGCGGGAGCAGCCGCTCGACTACGCGGGGATGCTCGTGAGGAAGGGCGTTCGAATGTGGGACTCGGGGGTCGGCGAAGCGATGTCGAGTCCGCCCGGCAGGGCCGTCCAGATCCTCCTCGTTCTCATGGCGGTCGCTGGCGCCGT
>CAITDZ010000151.1 GCA_903891285.1 uncultured Solirubrobacterales bacterium | reverse complement strand
GCGGCTTCGGACAGGCTCCTGCCGTGGCCCCGGGCGACTGCGATCCCGGCCTTCTTCGGCCTGGCTACCTTCACCATCGACCTGGCACTCGGCTCCCCGCTCGTGATCCGCTCGGTACTTGGCCCGAGCCCCGGGTACGGGGCCAGGTTCTACGGGATCGGGAACGAGCTGGAGGCGGTGCTGGTCGTCCTGCTACTGGCCGGGATGGCCGGGCTGCTCGCCTGGCGACCGCGATCCTGGAATGCGGCTGGTGCGGTCGGGGCGGCCGCGCTCGCCCTGGCGGTGGTGCTCGGTTCCGGCAGGCTGGGGGCAGCTGTCGGGGGAGTCGTAGTGGTCGCGGTCGCAGCCGGGGTGATGGCGGTGATGCTGATGCCGGGCCGACTGACCCCGCTCAAGGTCGCAGCCCTCGTAGTAGCGCCGATCCTGGCCCTGGCCCTCCTGGCCGGACTGGACCTGTTGTTTGCGGGCGACCAGGGCCACTTTGCGCGGAACGTGCTGGGCGAGGGGTCGGGATCCGGGTTCGGTGAGACGGTCGAGCGGCGCCTCAGCCTCGCCTGGCAGCAGGTCTTCCGCGGGGCGATGCCGGTCGCCCTGATCGCATCGCTCCTCGCGATCTTCTTCGGCTGGCGTAACCGGGCCGCCTTCGAACCCTTTCCCGGACCGGCCTGGCCGGCAGCGATAGCCGGGGCGCTGGCCGGGGGTGTCATCGGCTCGATCGTCGAGGACTCCGGGCCGCTCCTCCTGGTCAGCTCGGTGCTGGTCCTGCTGGGCCTCGCCTACTACCTGCTCGGCAGGCCGGAGGGGGCCTCTGCACCCCCCGCCACCGAGGAGGAATCAGTTACAGGATGAAGAGGCCTTCTTCTCGAAGTCCGATGCAGCCTGCGCCAGGCTGACCACCTGGAGGCCGAGGGCGACGTAGTCGCCGGCTGCCGGGTTCTTCGGCAGGTTCTCGAAGGCCTTGGTCGTGGCGTTGATCTGGTCCTCGAGGTTCTGGGTCTCCTGGGGGAAGTCTTCCCTGGCGGAGTCGACCACGTCGTTCGCGCTCTGCTCGACCCGGTTGAAGTCGTTCTGCACCTCGGTGAAGGTCGAGGAGTTGACCTGCTCGACCTGGACCAGCTGGTTGACCGACTGCTTGAAGGAGTCGAGGTTCGAACAGAAGGCCGGCTTCGAGCTGCAACCGCTCGATCCGAGGGCGAGGGCGGAAGCTGCGAGGGCGGCCACGGGCAGGGTGAGGATGAGGCTCTTTTTCGTAATCACGGGCGCCACCCTACCCGACCGACCGGCACCGCTCCGGGCGGGGAGCCGCAATTCCCGCTCGGCCCCTAGGATGGCGGGCCATGGACCTCACCTTCTCCGAGGAAGAGATCGAGTTCCGCGACGAGCTGAGGGACTGGCTCGGCTCCAACCCTCCCGGGGAGGAGCCACGCAGCGACCAGGATGCGGCCTTCGCCTTCCGGAAGGAGTGGCAGAACTCGCTCTTCGAGGGCGGCTGGGCCGCGGTCCACTGGCCGCGGGAATACGGCGGCCGGGACGCATCCCTGATGCAGTCGGCGATCTTCTTCGAGGAGATGGGCCGGGCCAACGCGCCACTTCCGGCCAACGGCCTGGGGTTGATCCTGGCCGGCCCGACGATCATCGCCTGGGGCAGCGACCAGCAGAAGGACCGCTTCCTGCTCCCGATCCTCTCTGCCGAGGAGATCTGGTGCCAGGGCTTCAGCGAACCGGAGGCGGGCTCGGACCTGGCCGCGGTCAAGACGAAGGCAGTCCAGGACGGCGACGAGTGGGTGGTCACCGGCCAGAAGGTCTGGACCAGCGTCGCCCAATATTCGAAGTGGTGCATGCTGGTTGCCCGGACTGACCCCGAGGCCGCAAAGCACAAGGGCCTCTCCTACTTCCTGATGGACATGGAACAGGAAGCGGTCCAGATCAGGCCGCTGGTCCAGATAACCGGTGAGGCCGAGTTCAACGAGCTGTTCCTAGAGGAGGCCCGGATCCCGGCTGACAACATGCTGGGCGGGGAGGGCGATGGCTGGAACGTCGCCCTGACGACCCTGATGAACGAGCGCTCCGGTCTCGGCTTCTTCCTCCAGACCCAACTCCGCCGGGCACTAGACCGCCTGGTCGAGGACGCCAAGGAGAACGGACAGATCGACGACCCGGTGGTTGCCCAGGCGCTCGGCGAGATGCACGTCCGGACCGAGACGCTCCGCCTGCTCGCCTACCGGGGACTCAGCATCATCGAGCAGCACGGCCAGCCCGGTCCGGAAGGCTCGCTCACCAAGTGGCTCTGGTCGGAGACCAACCAGATGCTCTCCCAGCTCGCGGTCGGGATCCGGGGTGCCAAGTCGCTGACCGAGGGCGACCCATGGGCCTACGACCTGCTCCGCTCCCGGGGCAACTCGATCGAGGGCGGGACGACCGAGATCCTCAAGAACATCGTCGCCGAGCGGGTGCTCGGCCTGCCGAGGAAGTGAGTACGGGATGAAGTTCGACTTCACCGAGGACCAGCACGAGATCAAGCGGACCGCGAAGGACCTGCTCGCCGCCCGCTCGACCCTCGAGAAGCAGCGCGAGGCGGCCGAGGCCGGCGAGTACGACCTCGCCCTCTGGGCCGAGCTGGCCGACCTGGGCTGGCCCGGGGTCGCGGTCGAAGAGGCCTTCGGTGGCGGTGGGCTGGGCTATGTCGAGCTTGCGGGACTGCTGGAGGAGGCGGGCTACGCCCTGCTCAACGGACCTTTCCTCAGCACCGCGATCTGTGCGGCGGCGATCTCGGAGGCCGGATCGGACTCCCAGAAGGAGGAGTGGCTCGGCCGGCTTGCATCGGGAGAGGCGACCGGCGCGTTCGGACTCGAGGGCGAGATCGTCCCCGACGGGGCCAGCTCGGACGTGGTCGTGGTCGCTGCCCCCGATGGCAGCAGCGCGAGGCTCCTGACGGGCGAGGGAGCAATGCCCGCTCTTCAGACGATCGACCCGACCCGCCGCTACGGCATCGCCGAGGGGGAGCTGGCGGAGGGCGAAGAGATGCCGGGAGACGTCGCCGCTGCGATCGACCTTGCGACCGTGCTGGTCTCGGCCGAACTGGTCGGGGTCTGCCGCAGGGTGCTCGACATGACTGTCGAGTACGTCAAGGACCGGAAGCAGTTCGGCAGGCCGGTCGGCTCCTTCCAGGCGGTCCAGCACCGCTGTGCCCAGATGCTCCTCTCGACCGAGGGTGCCCGGGCGACCACCTACTTCGCGGCGTGGGCCGCGGACTCGGACCGGGAACGGCTGCCGGAAGCCGCCTCACTGGCCAAGTCGGCCGCCTCGAAGGCAGGGGTCGAGGTGACCGCCTCGGCTATCCAGGCCCACGGTGGCATCGGCTTCACCTGGGAGGCCGACGTCCACTGGTTCTTCAAGCGGGCTGAGCTGGACGCCGCATTCCTCGGCTCGAGCGGCGAGCACGACCGCCGTCTGACCGCCCTTCTTTCGAGCTAGTCAGCCCGTAGGGGGCTTGGGCTTCGGCCGCTTGCAGCCGCGGGTCCGGACCGTGCCTGAACCCGAGGAGACCTCCCCCGGTTTGAGCGCGACGTTGCTGACCACGCTGGCTACCCCGAGCAGGCCAGACCCAGGACGTCGACAGCGGGTCTTGATGGTCACCTTCGCCTTCTGCCCCGGGAGGAGCTTGCTCGCCTTGCAAGTCACCTTCCGTCCCTTTCGCTTGCACTTGACGCCCTTGCTGTTCACGTCGGTCACCTTGGCCTTGTTGGGAACTTCGAAGGTCACCGTCGGCTTCCAGTCAGGCTCGGTGCCGGGGTTGTCTATCTCGGTCTGGATCGGACCCTTCGGCGGAACATCGGGGTTTACATCCGTTTCGGGACCACGCTCCGGGTTGCCCGTGGTGCAGTTGGGTGCCGCGGGGTCGGCAACCGCAGTGACCACCGAGCCGTTGGGGTTGGTGACCCTCCAGGTCGGCCGACCGTCGATATCTATTCCCTCGAGCCGGAACGCCTCGGGGGCATCGCCGGGAGCGAAGACCGAGGGCTGGCCTCGATCGCTCTTGGACGAACCGACGAGCCGGTTGTCCTCTCCGGTCGGGATCGTCAGGGCTACTGACCCGGGGTTTACGTAGCCGAAGGTCGCGCTGTAGCTGCTCTTGCCGGCATCGACACACTTCAGGTAGATGCCGATCGCCTGTCGGGCGGGCTCGGGGTTGATCGGCGGCGGCTCGGGGGTCTTCTCTGGGGTGTCCCCCTCGCAGCGGGTCGGGAAGCCGATCCCGGCGGTTGCCGAGCGGGTTCCGTATGAGGCCACGGTCCAGGTGATCTCCTGACCCGCCGGAATCCTGGTCACAGAAAATGCGGTGCCAACGCTGCCCGGTTCGAAGGCCGTCGGCTGGCCGCGGGTCTCTGGTCCCGGACCGTCGGGGCTGACCCGTAGCCCATTGGCTGCCCCGGCTGGAACCTCGATGGTGACCAGGTTGGGATTCGAGTATCCGAAGACCACGTCGTAGGAGCCGTCGCTGTTCAGCGCTACGCAGCGCACCGAGGGGCCGATCGGCTCGAGTGCCCGAGGTTCGGGTTCCGGCTCCGGCTCGGGGGTCGGTGGTGGGGACGCGCAGGCAGGTGTCGATGAGTCCGCGGTCGCGACCCGCTGCAGGCCCCCGACGGTGACCTCCCAGGCGACAGACTTGGAGGTCTTGAGGCCGCTGATCGTGAATGCGTTGCCGTTCCGGCCTGCGGCCAGGGTGGCCGGCTGACCCCGGTCCGGGCCACCCTCTCCGTCGACCAGGACCCTGTTGTTCCTGCCGATCGGGACGTTGACCGGCAGGGTGTTGTCGTTCTGATAGCCGAAGGTGACGCTGTAGGTGCCGCCAGTCCCCCTCTCCGTGCAGACAGCGAAAAGCCCGAAGTCGACGGGTTCAGGTTCCGGCTCGCACGCGGTCGACTCCGAAGTAGCGATCGCAGTGCTGGTCTTGCCGCCGACGGTGATCGACCAGATCGCCGAACCTCCGCTGGCTATCCCGCTGACCGTCACCGCCGAGCCGACGACCCCTGGCTGGAAGACGGTCGGCGGCGCCGAGCTTGACGCTCCCGACCCCGCGGCGCTCAGGGTCACCGAGTTGTCGACTCCGGCCGCGACGGTCTGCGCCACGAGACCTGAGCTCTGGTACCCGAAGTACGCGGTGTAGGAGCCGTCAGAGGCGACATCGACACAGGTGACGGTCGGGACCACCGGCTGGGGGTCGGGCTGGTTGGGTGGTGGCGCCGGTGGCACGCAGCCGTTGTTGAAGATCGCCTGGCCTTCTGAACCCCAGTTCTGTCCCGGGAAGGTCTTCTCCTCACCCTTGTCCCGGTACTTGAACGGGGGGATGATGTCTTCCTCGTGCTGGCTCGAGTGGCCGTTCAGGGCCGCGGCCACGGCTACCTCGATGCTGACGAACTTCTTGCCTGCGGCGCTATGGCAGATCGAGACTTTCTGGGCCGGTTCCTCCACCGGGTCGGTTACAGGCTGGGGTCTCTCGCATCCGTTGTTGAAGATCCCCTGGCCGGTGGCATCCCAGTTCTGGCCGGGGAACGACGTTCCGCCGAAGGAGAACGGCGGGATTATGTCGTGCGAGTGGTTTCGGGAGTGACCGTTCAGGACCCCCTGGGGCGCGATGGTGATTTCGACGAAGTTCTTGCCGTTGCCCGAGTGGCAGAGGGTCACCTTGTTTACTTCGGGCGGGTTGAAGATCGAATTGGCCGGATTCGAGGAGGGCGACCGGCAGCCGTTGTCGAGGATCGCCCTGCCCTCCGCGTTCCAGTTCTGGCCGGCGAACCTTAGGGTCTTCCCGTTCTTCACATAATCGAACGGCGGGATGATGTCGTCGTCGTGGTTCCTCGCGTGACCGTCGATAGCCGCCTCGGGTGCGATCGTGATCGTCGTGAAGTTCTTGCCGTTGCCCGAGTGGCAGAGGGTCACCTTCGGCTGTGGCGGGGTATTCGGAGCCGGCGGTGAAACCCCACCGCCAGACGAGGTCTGACCGGTCACCTGGCCCGTCATCGTGCTGAAGGCGCGGCTGCTCGGGGCCACACCGTTGCTTGCCGACACCTCCACCCGAATTCGCTTCTGGTAGTCGCCTGACTGGAGTTGGTAGATCGGGGAGCTTGCCCCGGAGATGTCGATGCAGGAGGTCTGGGTGATCTTGGTCACCGTCGCCCCGGTCCGGTTCGCTACGTATACGTTCCCGGCCGGATCGGCTTCTATTCCCAGAGGCCACCCTCCGGTGCTCCCGAGCGTACTGGCCACTCCGCCAGGGGTGATCTTGGTAACCGATCCAGTACTCGCGACTTCGTCTCCGTTGGTGACGTAGAGATTGCCTTCGGAGTCGATCGTCAGACCCTCGCTGTCGGCTGAACTTGCCCCGGCTTCGACCGGCCAAGGGCTGCCGGCTGGCGAGCCGTTCGGAAGCAGCTTGGTCACGGTGTTGGGCGTGCCGGGAGCGCCCGATGCATTCACCGTGTAGACGTTGCCTGCCGGGTCCAGGGCTATGAAGAAAGGGTTGTCCCCCGTCGCCCCGAAGACGGATTTGCTCCCACCGGGGGTGATCTTGACAACCTGGTCGTTAGAGGAGTCGGCCACATAGAGGTTGTCGTTGGCATCGAAGGCCATCCCGAAGAAGACGGTTCCGAAGCCGAGGAAGGTCGTGCTGGGACTCGTCGCAGGGGGAACGATCTTGGAGATCGTCCCGGCTCCCAGATCGGCGGTGTAGACCGTGCCCTGGGAGTCAACCGCGACGTTGGCGGGCGCGGGGCCCGTGTCGAGGTTCGTCACGACTCCCTGGGTGTCTACCTTCGTCACTGTGTTCGAGAGGCGGTTGGCGACGTAGACATTGCCGGCCGAGTCGATCGCCGATCCCAGGGGCTCATCGCCTGCGAGTGCCCAGGTGAACGGTGACGAGACGGTCGACCCGGTCGGACCTACCGGATTACCGGCGGGCGTGATCTTGGAGACGTTGTCGGTGTCCCGGTTCGCCGTAAAGACGTTTCCGGTCGGGTCCATGACCAGGGTTTCAGGAAAGGTCCCCGGGATCGAAGCGAAGGTCGAGGAGATGGGAGTGATTGCCTCGCACCTCTCCCATTGGTAGGACAGGGTCGGGGCCGGGGTGCCGTTCCAGCTACCGGCTCCGGCGGTCAGGGTCTGGCCCAGGGCCGCTGAACCGGCAACGGTCGGCGCTGAGGTATTGAACGGCGGGGACGCCTCGGCAGAGGGCACAGCCGTCAGGAAAAAGGTCACCAGTAGGGCGAACGGACCCAGTATCCGGCTTGCCCTTCGGCCGTCGAAATAAGTCCTCCCCATCACCAGGACGGCATTCTAGCCGGTGGACGGGCCAGGGACTCCCCTTTCCAGTCCCACCCAGTGCGGCCCGTCGAACCACTGCTACGGAGGGGGTGGGATTCGAACCCACGGTACGCCGAAAGACGCACAACGGTTTTCGAGACCGCCCCATTCAACCGCTCTGGCACCCCTCCGGGACTGCCTAGGCTAGCGACCACGGCCATTCGGGGCCGGACCGGCCCTG
>CAITDZ010000150.1 GCA_903891285.1 uncultured Solirubrobacterales bacterium | reverse complement strand
GCCTTGACCCGCGGGGGGGCGGTGGTCGGGGCGATCGCCATTCCATTGATCAGCCTGGCCTTCTTGAACTTGACGCACTGGCCGGCCGCCTGGTTGAGGCCGCCCGAGGCTGCTTCCTCGCAGGGGACCGTCCTGGCCGCGAGCGCCGAGGGGGTGATGGCGAAGAGCCCAACGAAGGCCAGGGCGACGAATGCCAAGACCACGACGACGGCGTTGCGGCTACGCGGAACGGCGTAATGGGGAAATGTGAGGGGCTGTGCGGTAATCGTTCTCTCCTATCTACTGCCTGCGGGGTTAGCTGTCGGGCTGGCGCTCCACCTTGCGGTGCTAGGAGAAAAGCGCCCCCGGCCTCTTCGGCCGGATTAGCCCCTGATACCTGGTTCCCCCGCTCCCCCGGCTAGGTACCGGGGGACTCGGCGTTTCAGTCAGTGACGTTGGGAAGTATAGAGCAGTATGTGGTCATTCGCTAACAAACCCCCATTTTCCTCCTTCCAGAGGGGATTTCATGGCTGGTTCCATACCGGTCTGCAGGCCCCTCGCTGTTACGGTTGACCGGTGGAGCTGAGCGGCAAGAGGGTCCTCCTGACCGGCGCGAGCGGGGGAATCGGAAGTCGGCTCGCCCACGCGCTGGCCCGGGCCGGGGCTTCGTTGACGGTTTCGGGACGGGATCGCGACCGCCTGGAAGAGCTGGCCGGGAGCCTCCCAGGGGAGGGCCATCGGGTGGCCGTTGCCGATCTGGGGATGCCGGGCGGCGCCGAGGCCCTGGTGCGTGAAGTCGGAGCGGTCGACGGCCTGATCGCCAACGCCGGCCTGCCGGCGACCGGCCGGATAACCGACCTGAGTGGCGATGAGGTTGCGAGAATGCTCCGGGTCAACCTCGAGTCACCGATCCACCTGACCCAGGCTTTCCTTCCAGGCATGATCGAGCGGGGTGAGGGAAAGGTCGTCCTGATGGGATCGCTCTCGGGCAAGGCCGGGAGCCCTCGCTCGTCCGTATACAACGCGACCAAGTTCGGCCTTCGGGGGTTTGCATTCGGACTCAGGACCGACCTGGTCGGAACCGGGGTCGGCGTAACCGTGGTCGCGCCGGGCTTCGTACGGGAGGTGGGGATGTTCGCCGAGACCGGACTCGAGGCACCGAGGGTCCTTGGGACGACCTCCCCCGAACAGGTGGTGGATGCCGTGCTCGAGGCGATCGATCGGGATCGGGCCGAAATCGTTGTCGCGCCGGCGACCGCCAGGGCGATGGCCCACCTCGGGCTGGTCAGCCCCGGCCTGGCTCACCGGGTGCAGTCTGGCGACGCCGGCCAGCGGACCGCGGACGAGGTCGCATCGAGGCAGACCGACAAGCGGTGACCATGACTCGGCAGGTGCCGGTGGGCCGTTCCGCGTATCGTCAGACGGGAAGCCAGATGACGGGACGGACTCGATGAAGGACACATTCGGAGCGGCGGCAGAGCTTCAGGCAGGCGGAACGACGTACCGGATCCACCGGATCGGTGCCCTGGCCGATCGCTTCCCGGTCGACTCGCTGCCCTACTCGCTCAAGGTCCTCCTCGAGAACGTCCTCCGACTCGAAGACGAGGTGGCCGTGACCGCATCGGATGCCGAGGCGATAGCGGGGTGGGACCCGGCCGCCGAGCCGACCGAGGAGATCCCCTTCCAGCCGGCCCGGGTCCTGATGCAGGATTTCACCGGGGTCCCGGCCGTGGTCGACCTGGCCGCGATGAGGGATGCGATGGAGGCGATCGGGGGTGAGCCGTCTGCGATCAACCCATTGGTCGACGTCGACCTGGTGATCGACCACTCGGTCCAGGTCGATGCATTCGGTAACGGGATGGCTTTCCAGGTGAATGCCGAGCGGGAGTTCGAACGGAACCTCGAGCGGTACGAGTTCCTCAAGTGGGGGCAGGGAGCGTTCGACAACTTCCGGGTGGTCCCGCCTGCGACCGGCATCTGCCATCAGGTCAACCTCGAGTACATCGCCCGGGTCGTCTACTCGCGGGAGTCCGACGATGGCCCGCTCGCCTACCCGGACACCCTGGTCGGGACCGACTCCCACACGACGATGGTCAACGGGCTCGGGGTGCTGGGCTGGGGCGTCGGCGGGATCGAAGCCGAGGCAGCGATGCTCGGCCAGCCGGTCTCGATGCTGGTCCCGCAGGTGGTGGGCTTCCGGCTCGACGGGACACTGCCGACTGCGGCAACGGCGACCGACCTCGTCCTGACCGTCACTGAGATGCTCCGTGAGCGGGGAGTCGTCTCGAAGTTCGTCGAGTTCTTCGGGCCGGGACTGGCCAAGCTGCCACTGGCCGACCGGGCGACGATCGGGAACATGTCGCCCGAGTTCGGCTCCACCTGCGCGATCTTTCCGCCCGACGCCGAGACGATCCGGTACCTGGAGCTGACCGGCAGGCCGACCGAGTTGCTCGACCTGGTCGACGCCTACACCCGCGAGCAGGGGATGTACCACGAACCGGACTCGCCCGATCCGCGGTTCACCGAGACGCTCGAACTCGACCTTGGCTCGGTCGTCCCGTCGATCGCCGGACCCAAGCGACCCCAGGACCGGATCTCCCTGAGCGAGGCGAAGCCGGCCTTCCTCGAGGCCCTGGCCGAGTTCGACGACGAGGCGGCTGACCAGCTGAGTCCCTACGACGAGGCACTGGAGGAGTCTTTCCCGGCCTCCGACCCCCCGGCGGAGGACCTCTCCTCACCGGCCGGGGCGCCGGTCCACGCGCCTCACCACGTGGTCGCCGAGCGGAACTCGAGCGATTCCGTCCCGGTCACGCTGGCCGACGGGACCGGGTTCGACCTCGACCACGGCCGGGTGGTGATCGCCGCGATCACCTCCTGCACCAACACCTCGAACCCGTACGTGATGGTCGCTGCCGGACTACTTGCCCGAAACGCCCTGGCGAAGGGTCTTTCCCGCAAGCCCTGGGTCAAGACGTCGCTCGCCCCCGGCTCGACCGTGGTTACCGACTACCTCGAGCAGGCCGGCCTGACCGAATACCTCGATGGCCTCCAGTTCAACCTGGTCGGCTACGGCTGCACCACCTGCATCGGCAACTCCGGCCCGCTCGACCCCGAGATCTCGGCCGCGATAGAGGAGAACGACCTGGTCGTCTGCTCCGTGCTCTCCGGAAACCGGAACTTCGAAGGCCGGATCAACCAGGACGTCAAGGCCAACTACCTGGCATCCCCGCCGCTGGTCGTGGCTTACGCACTCGCCGGTCGGATGGACGTCGACTTCGAGACCGAACCGCTCGGACTGGACCCGGACGGTGAACCGGTGATGTTGTCCGAGATCTGGCCGGACTTCGAAGAGGTCGACCGGGTGGTCGGTGAATCGATCCGCAAGGAGATGTTCGCCCGGAACTACGCCAACGTCTTCACCGGGACCGACGAGTGGCAGGAGGTGGCAGTACCGGAGGGGGAGATCTACTCCTGGCCCGCCTCGACCTACGTCCGGAAGCCCTCCTTCTTCGATGACATGCCGGCCGATCCTCCAGGTGTCGAGCCGATCGAGGGGGCCAGGGTCCTGGCCCTGCTCGGGGATTCGATCACCACCGACCACATCTCACCGGCAGGGGCGATCAAGCGGGAGAGTCCGGCCGGTGCCTGGCTGATCGAGAACGGGGTCGAGCCTGCGGACTTCAATTCCTACGGCTCGAGGCGCGGTAACCACGAAGTCATGGTTCGGGGAACCTTCGCCAACATCAGGCTCCGGAACCTCCTGGTCGAGCAGGCCGGCGGGTTCACCAGGCACTTCCCGGATGGGGAGGAGACCACGATCTTCGAGGCGGCGACGCGCTACGCCGGGGAGGGCGTGCCGTTGGTCGTCCTCGCCGGGACCGAGTACGGCTCCGGATCATCCCGCGACTGGGCGGCAAAGGGCACCAAGCTGCTCGGGGTCAGGGCGGTGATTGCCCAGAGCTTCGAGCGGATCCACCGCTCCAACCTGATCGGGATGGGTGTTCTTCCGCTCGAGTTCCCCGAGGGCGAGGGAGCCGAATCACTCGGCCTGACCGGGGAGGAGGTCTTCTCCTTCGGCGACCTCGACGACGGCAATGCGAAGTCGGTCGAGGTGGTTGCCGAGCGCGATGGCGGCGAGCCGATCCGGTTCGAGGCACGGGTCCGTCTGGACACCCCGAACGAGGTCCGCTACTTCCTCAACGGCGGCATCCTCCAGACGGTACTCAGGGACCTCCGGGCTGGCTGAGCCCGAAGTCACGAGTCACCTGACCGGGCAGATCTAACCCGTCACCGGGTAGGGATCGGGCGGTGACCCGGGGCTGATCCGGACCTTGCCTGCATCCGAGTCATCAGCGGCATTACCGCCCGACAGCACGGCGTCCACCTTCACCTTCGTCGGCTTCTTGCTGATCGCCCGCACGGTCACCCAGAAGTTCTCCGACTTGCCGGCCGGGAGGGTCCCGATCTTCCAGCAGACCTTCCCCCTGGACTTGCTGGCTAGACCGCCCTGCTTTGCCTTTACCGGGACCAGTTGAGCGGGCAACTCCTGGCAGACCTTTGCGTTGGTAATCGCGCGGTTCGAAGGGTTCTTGACGACGATCTTCAGCTTGGCGTTTCTTCCCGAGCGGATCTTCTTCGAGGGCACCTTTTGAATCACCTTTGCCTTCACCTTTTCCCCACCCACCGGCGTCGTCCAGGAGTCTGAGTTGCCGGCGGGCACTGGATCGGGCTGGGGCGCACTCACCCTGACGGTGTTCACTGCCTTCTTGCCGGCAATTCCGGAGCGCGCCCGAACCTTGATCACCAGGGTCCTCGTCTTCCCGACCCCGAGCTTCCCGAGTTCACAGGTGACCTTCTGACCCTTCCGGGTACAGGAGGAGGGAAGTTCACGGACCTCGAGTCCGTTGCCGAGGGTGTCGACGACCTTGACTGGGTCGGCAGCCACGGGCCCCCGGTTATCGACGGTCAGCGTGTACTTGAATGAATCACCAGGCTCGGCCTTGTTCTTCGAGGCGACCTTCCCTACCGAGAGGTCGGCGAACGGCACGGGGACGATTGTCGTGCTCGAACTTCCCCCCTCCGGGTCGGACCTGCCTTCGGCCGAAGAGACGGTCGCGGTGTTGATCACCGGCACCCCGGCGGAATCCGGGGAGAGGGTTCCGTTGATAGTCACGGTCGCCGCCTGGCCTACCGGGAGGTTCCCCTGCAAGGCGCAGGAGAGCTCCCCGCCGGCGGCTGGAAGTGAACCGCAGTCGAATCCGGGCGCCGACACCGAGGTCGGGCTGAAGAGCTCCGGGATCACTTCGTTGACCACCACGTCCGAGGCCGTCGAGGGCCCCTGGTTGGTGGCGGTCAGCGTGTAGGTGAACGCTTCTCCTGCCGTCGGGTTGGGACCGGCGCTCTTCTCGATGGTTACGTTGGCCGACTTGGCGACCTCGAGGGATGCGATTGCTTCGTTGTTGGCCGGGTACGGATCGGCCTGGTCTCCGACCACTTCCGCGTGGTTCGTAAGCGTCGTGTCGTTCGTGGACACCTCCGCCGAGACTTCCACCGTCGCCGAGCCACCGGAAGGGATCGAGCCGAGGCTGCAGACCACCAGACTGGTGGAGACTGTTGGGCAGGAGCCCTGGGAGGGGGTCGCGGACACCCCGGTCAGGCCCGGGGGGAGGGCGTCGCCGGCATTCACCCCGGTTGCGGTAAAGGGGCCGGCGTTTCGAGCCACCAGGGTGTAGGTCACCCGCCCGCCGGTCGCGACCGTCTCGGGTGACACCGTCTTGTCGAGCTGGAGGTCGGCAGTAGGTGGTGGGATCGGCAGGAAGTCGAGCGCGAAGTTGTTTCCGCCGTACGTGTCACCGCCTCCTGCGACCTCGGCCTGGTTGTCGAACTCCGGCGGAGGGGAGCCGACCAGGGTTGCGGTGACCGGGATGTTCGGGTAGCTCGCACCCGCCGGGAGTACGTCGGAGCGAGTGCAGGTCAGAGTGAGCGCCGGGGGACCGCCAGAGGTGAGGCAACTCCAGCCGGAGGCAGCCCCGGGCGCTATGCCGCTGAACGCCGATGAGGGGAACGTGTCGGTGACGGTCACGGTCGAGCCGTCGGTCGGGAGGCCACCAACGTTGGTCACTCCGAGGGTGAAGTCGATACTCGTATCACCGGGGCTGGGATTGACGTGGCTCTTGAACATCTTCAGATCGGGAGCCTGGACCGTGGTCAGGACCGGATCGGACTCGGCGGTCAGGGCGGTGTTCAGGGTCTCGGACTGGAACCGCGCGACCGCCTCGTTGGAGATCACCGTTCCCGAGGGGAGCCCCGAACCGACCACCGTCTCGAAGGTGACCGTCGCCGAGTTGACCCCTGTGGCAGGCAGGAGGCCGCCACGGGTCGCCGACGCTCCCTGACCCAGTCGGAACCGGACAGCGTTGGCGTCGGGAAGGAACTCGCCGATGTCGTCGCCGATCGCATCGGTCGGGCTGAAGGGGGCGTTCGGGCCGGCCGTGACCTCGAGGGAGCCCGGCAGGTAGGTCGTATTCGCCGGGATCACATCCTCGGCCACGAACTGGGCTGCGCCATCCCCTCCAACGTTCGAGTAGGTGACCGTGTAGCGGAGCGTGTCACCGGAGCGGGTCACCCCTCCGGGGTTGGTCAGGTTGGCCACCGACTTGGTGACCCTGACGTCCGGCGAGAAGAGCTCGGTCGCGAAGGAAACCATGAAAGGCAGGTACTGGTCCTTGGTGGTCTGGAGCCTTATCGCTGCGCTGGTCGCCCCGTTCGCGAGGATCCCGTCCGCGTTCACCTGGGTTGCGTCGAAGCCGAGCTGGTTTACGTAATCGGGGTCCTTCGCAGTCAGCCGGACCCCGTCCCGTGAGATCGAGCTGTTGAAGAAGTTGTTGGCCGGGTTGGTCGCGCTCGAGAGCACCCTGCCGTTGAGTGAGGCACTGTCGCCGGTCAGTCCGAGGTCGCCTTCGAAGGTCGAGAAGCCGACCTGGGTCTTGACCTGGCCGGAGGCCGGGGTCTGGAAGCCGCTGACCCCGATCGTCTTCACGTCACCCTGTCCGACCGTCTCCAGTCCATCGAAGACGGTCAAGTTGCGAGCCGGCTCGTCAGAATCCCGGTAGGCAACGACCAACGTCCAGCCGCCGGCCCGGTCCTGGCCGGTCCCGGTCTGGATGTTGGCAACCGCGTAGGAGCCGCTTCGAGCTGAAGCAACCAGGCTCGTCACGTCGACGAACGCCGCGTATTTGCCGGTGGTCGAGTCGTCGACCGAGGCGGTGAGGGTCTGGTACGAGGCAGACCCCGGAACCTTGATCAGGACGGAGCCCCGGGCCCCGGCGTTCGGAGCACGCTGGCCACCGGTGCCGGCCGTGGTCTGTCCGCCGTAGTAGAGGCCCGCGAAGAGGACGGTGGCGGGATCGGGAACCGTCAGCTGGGCAGAGGACGAATCGAAGGTCGAAGGATCGGAATCGATGTCGACATAGCCCATGGTGAATGAGTTGTTGTTGAGGGTCGAGCCGGTGCCCGCCTGGGCCGCCGGGCAGCGGGAGTCCGAGGCTGGGCAGGTCATCACGGTGTTGGCGGTGAAGGTGATGGCCCCCTGTACGTTCTGGCTGAACCGGGGAGCGAAGGCCCGGTCGGCCTCTGCAGCAGCCGTGATGGTCATGCCGCCAAGCAGGAGCGCGATCGTTCCCGCGGCCAACTGCAGCAGCCGGGACGCCGTATCGCGCCGAGCTGTCCGAACGTTTCCTGCCCGCTTGCCTGACACTGCTGCCTCCGATCTCCGTTCGGTTCTTCTGGGTACCGGACCGGTCCCTGACTCCGGCCCGTGACTTGCGATTCAGCGACGGAGACTAGCGGCGGGTCCTGCCGCTGTGATCGGATCACCGTTGGAGCGGAGCGATAAGAGTCGGCGGGTGAGGACCGCGGGAGGCAGGGGGTCCGCGCGATCCTCACCACGCCTGCGCGTCGGTAGCCAGGGAGGGATGCCGACGCGATCGCCTCCGGGGGCGGGGCCGCCGGAGACGGGCTTTGGAAACTCTCAGGGAATCCCGATAACGGGACCTGCCAGTCGGTGCTCCTTCCCTCTCTCGAATGATCCCGGAGGGAGAGGACTCGCCCCCCCGGCCCTTGCCGGTTTTATATCACCGCCGGACGCGCCCCGTCAACGGGCGAGTGACGGCCGGGCTCTGGCTCAGGCGCCTCGGGTGAGGGCGGTGAGGACGATGCGCTCCTGCTCGCGGACGTGGGACACCGAGTACCCCTCGCCAGGGCTGGCTCGACCCTGGCGGCCGATGTACTCGAGCCGTACGCCCTCGGGGAGCAGGTCAGGGAGTCGCCTCCTCATGACGCTCCAGGCCCCCTGGTTGCGGGGCTCCTCCTGGACCCAGACGATCTCCTCGAGGTTCGGATAGCTGGCGATCAGCTGACTGAGCTGTTCCTCGGCGAAGGGGTAGAGGAGTTCGATCCGGCCGACCGCGACGTCCTCGGCCGTCTTTCGTGCCTCGGAGGCATCGAGGTCGTAGTAGATCCTTCCCGAGCAGAGGACCAGCCGCTTGATCTCCTCCCGCCTGGCGACGGCCGTCGGGTCTTCCAGGATGAAGTGGAAGTGCTCGTTGGTCAGCTGGTCCAGCCTCGCAGCCGCAGCCGGCTGGCGAAGCAGGCCCTTCGGGGTGAAGACGACCAGCGGGCGGGGCTTCTCGATCAATGCCTGGCGCCTCAGCAGGTGGAAGTACTGGGCCGCGGTCGAGGGGTTGGCGACCCGCATGTTGCCCTCGGCTGCCAGCGAGAGGAATCGCTCCATCCGGGCGCTCGAATGCTCGGGTCCGGCACCCTCGTGACCGTGGGGGAGCAGCAGGGTGAGCCGGGTCGTCAGTCCCCACTTCGCCTCGCCCGAAGCGATGAAGGTGTCGATGATCACCTGCCCCGAGTTGGCGAAGTCCCCGAACTGGGCCTCCCACAGGACCATCGAGTCGGGGTTCGACGAGCTGTAGCCGTACTCGAACCCGAGGCAGCCGGCCTCCGAGAGCGGGCTGTTGTAGAGCTCGAACGGGGCCTTGGCCTGGGGCAGGTTCTGGATCGGGGCGAAGCCTTCACCGGTCTTCTCGTCGTGGAGGACGAGGTGACGTTGGGAGAAGGTCCCGCGTTCGGTGTCCTGCCCGGTCAGGCGAAGGTGTATCTCTTCCTCGAGCAGCGAGGCGAAGGCGAGTGCTTCGGCCTGGGCGAAGTCGATCCCGTCAGAGTCGAGTGCCTCGATCCGTTTCGAGAGTGGTTTTCTCAGCTTGCGCTGGACGGTGAACCCGTCGGGTACTTCGATCAGCGACTCGTTGAGCGCTCGCAGCCGTTCCTCGGTTACCGCGGTGGTCACCGGCGGGCTTGCCGAGCGATTCAGCTCGCTGGTCCCGGCCGAAGTCACGGTCGGGTCCTCGTAGACGCCGGAATCCATCTTCTCCCGGAGCTCCTCGAGGGTCGCCTTGAGTCCCTCACGCCGCTCGCGGGCTACGGTCTCGACCTTCTCGGCCGAGACGATCCCCTGGACCTCGAGTTCCTTCGCGTAGATCTCGGACACAGCCGGGTGGGACTTGATCTGCTCGGCCATCACCGGCTGGGTGTAGGCCGGTTCGTCGGTCTCGTTGTGGCCGTACCGGCGGTAGCCGATCACGTCGATGACGATGTCGCGCTTCCATTCGCGGCGGTAGGCCATTGCCAGCCGGACCGCCTGGGAGCAGGCCTCGACGTCATCGGCATTGACGTGGATGATCGGGATGTTGAACCCCTTCGCCATGTCGGCCGCGTACGGGGTCGAGCGGGCTTCGGTCGGATCGGTCGTGAAGCCGATCTGGTTGTTGGAGACGATGTGGATCGTGCCCCCGACGGAGTAGCCGTCGAGGCCGAGCAGGTTGAGGGTCTCGGCGACCACTCCCTGTCCGGGGAAGGCGGCATCCCCGTGGATCAGGACCGGAACGGCCCGTGACGTGTCGTGTCCGAGAGTCGTCCCATCGGGCTCGTTCTGGGAGAAGCGAGCCGCCCCGGTGACCACCGGGTTGACCGATTCGAGGTGGCTGGGGTTGGGGTAGAGGTGGACCGCAATCTCACCCCCCTCGTGGTTCTTGTAGTTCCCTTCATGGCCGTAGTGGTACTTGACGTCGCCGGTGCCTCCGTGGGGGATCGCGGCGACCGCCTTTACGTCCTCGAGGCGCTTCGAGCCCTCGAATTCGGCGAAGAGTGATTCAACCGGGCGACCGACGTTGTGTGCCAGTACCGACAGTCGGCCACGATGGGCCATTCCGAGGACGATCTCCCCGGCCCCGTCACGGAGCGCCAGGGTCGCGATCTCATCGAGCATCGGGACCATCGCGTCGAGCCCCTCGATCGAGAAGATCTTCTGGCCGAGGTAGGCCTTCTCGATGAAACGCTCGAATTCGAAGACCTCGATCAGCCTTTCGAGCAGGCGAACCTTCTCTTCCGGGTCCAGCGGCGCCGCGAATGCCCCGGTCTCGATCTTCTCCCTCATCCAGACCCTCTGCTGGTGGGACGAGATGTGTTCGAACTGGTACCCGATCTTCCCGGTGTAGGCCGCCTTCATCCTCGGGAGCGCCTCGAGCAGTGTCTCCCCGGGTACGCCGATCCGGAGTATCGAGGCCGGGATCTTCGACATCAGGTCAGGAGTCAGGTGGACGGTCTCGGGGTCCAGCGCCGGGTCGCCCTTCGGCGGCTTGCCCAGCGGATCGAGGTCGGCGGCAAGGTGGCCATGCGTCCGGTAGGCCTTGAGCAGCGAGGTCGCGGCCTGGACGGCCTGGAGCATCTCCTCAGACGGCGCCTCGCCTGGCGGAGCCTGGGGGACCGGTGCTGCGGTCGGGGCCACCGGTACGGGCAGGCTGGAGGTGACCGCCTCCGAGACCCGGGCCGGCTCGATTCCCAGGTCGGCGGCGACCGCCTCGTAGAAGCCGCTGTCGCCGAGGGCGGCCGCGATCGCCTTGAGGAAGTTCCCGGACTCGGCGCCCTGGATCACCCGGTGGTCATATGTCGAGGTCATCGTCATCACCTTGGACAGGCCCATTGCCTCGACCTGTGTGGGGTCGGCCTCGGACCACTCCGGCGGGTAGGCGATCGAGCCCGTGGCGATGATCGCTCCCTGTCCTTTCATCAGCCTCGGGACCGAGGCGACCGTCCCGATCCCGCCCGGGTTGGTGAGGGTGAGGTTGGTCCCGCTGAAGTCGTCGGGGGTCAGCTCGTTCGAGCGTGCCCGGGCGACCAGATCCTCGTAGGCCCCGTGGAATGCCGCGAAGTCCATTCGATCGGCCGCTTTGACCGAGGGCACGACCAGGTTCCTCGAGCCGTCGTCCCGCTCGAGGTCGATCGCCAGGCCGAAGTTGAGCTGGCCGTCATCGATCACCTGGGGCTTGCCGTCAGCCATGTCGAAGTGACGGGCCATGACCGGCCAGTCCCGAACCGCGCCGACGATCGCCCAGGCGACGAGGTGGGTGAAGGAGAGCTTGATGCCGCGGTCCGCGAGGGCTTCGTTCAGGGCCCTTCGACCGGCATCGAGCTGGTCGACCGCGATCGTCCGGAAGGAGGTGGCGGTGGGGATCTCCAGACTTTCGTCCATCGCCCGGGCAAGCATCCCGGCTGCGCCGCGCAGCGGTGTCGCCTGCCCGGTCGGGCCGGCTCCGTTCCCGCCGGCAACCAGGTCGGCCTT
>CAITDZ010000149.1 GCA_903891285.1 uncultured Solirubrobacterales bacterium | reverse complement strand
TTTCGGCTACCGATACGAGGATTCGGATGCGTGGAGCCTGAATCACATGCTCCACAATCTCGTACCGCAGAGCTTCGACCTGTACATCCAATACACGTTCGACTTCTACCCCGACGGAAGTGCGGGTGCGGCGGGCATGACCCAAGTCCGCCCGATCTGGATGGACGTCCAGAACACGAGCTTCTACCCGGTCTTCGATGTCTGGAAGGGTCAGGGTGGTAGCGACGGGGAGTTCGCCTACCCAGAGGATGCCTCCACCAATCCCTACGAAGGTGGGGACAAGCTGAACGAGTGGACCGTGGACCGGGACGGCTACCTGGTCGGGACGGCAGGCCACGTACATGCAGGTGGCCTTTGGACCGACCTGAACCTGATTCGGAAGGGAGCGACTTACGAGGGGCCCAGGTGCGGAGACAAGGCCTCACGGCTCAGTGATCTGAGGCGCAGTTTGGCCCGGGTCAACCGAAAGCTTGCCCGGCTGCGTGGAGCTGATGCCCCGAAGGCGACCCTGGTCCGGGTAGGGCGGGCACGCCTCCAATTGGTTGCCGCCGAGACCAGAGCCGAAGACAGTTGGAAGGAGTGCAGGGATTCCCGGCCGCGCGTCGTCGGAAACCGAGTTCACCTGTTCCGCTCGAACGCGAAGTACTTCAAGCGGAACGGGAAGGAGATCGGTCCGATCTCCTGGGACATGGGGATGTACACGTCGACCGAGCAGTGGCGACCGCAGCTCCGAAAGGGCGACACGCTCCAGATCAGCACGACCTACGAGACCAAGCGCGGCTCCTGGTTCGAGTCGATGGGGATCAACTTCTCCTACATGGCCGACGGCGAGGCGGGCCAGAACCCGTACCGGGTCCGAATCGACGACCGAAAGGTCCTCAACCACGGCCCCCTTGCCGAGAATCGGTTCCATGGGGGCAAGGAGACCGTCTATCCAGATGCCCGCAGGCTCGACGCGAACGAGGTCGACGGCTCGCTGCTGATCGGCGACTGGACTTACGAGTCGAGCGACTTCAAGCTCGGTCAGGTGGCGGCCGTCCGTCAGGGCGAGCAGGTCACCTTCCAGATGGCCGCCGGTGACGTAGAGGATGAGATCTGGCACTCGCTCACATCCTGCAAGGCCCCGTGTAACAAGGACACCGGGATCTCCTACCCGATTCCCGACGGAAAGTTCCAGTTCGATTCGGGCCAGCTCGGCCCCGGCAACAGGGGACCGGTCATCTCCAACGGGACGGTTGGCCGACTCTCCTGGGACACCCCGTCGGACATGCCGGTCGGCACCTACACGTTCTTCTGCCGAATCCACCCCGACATGCGGGGTGCGATCCGGGTCCTGCCCCAGAACTGAGCCAGCCGCTCCCTTGAGGGCGACCGTCGGCCGAGGCTGGGAGAAT
Organism: uncultured Solirubrobacterales bacterium; assembly: GCA_903891285.1. GTDB lineage: Bacteria > Actinomycetota > Thermoleophilia > Solirubrobacterales > 70-9 > 67-14. The sequence goes on along the minus strand of CAITDZ010000149.1, from coordinate 5,815 downwards.
CCCCGACCTTGACCAGCTGGGCCGAGAGGAAGGGGGCGAGCCCCTATGAGCTGTTCTATGACCTCGTCTTCGTCGGGGCGATCCTCGGCCTGAGCCTCTCGTTCGGACGGACCACCTCTTTCGGCGCATTGCTCGTCGCCGCGGCAACCTTCCTCTTCGCCTGGTGGATCTGGCAGGAGACGATGCTCTTCTCCAACCGGTTCGGCGATCCACTCGCCCCCCTGCCGGCCGGCGGGACACCGAGGGAGGCGAGGATTGCCTTCGCAACCCGGGTCGCCTGCCTGATCCAGATGGTCGCGATCGTCCTCCTCGCGCTCGACGAGCCGGTCGGGCTGGCGGCCAACCAGATCGACTCGGGATTCGCCTGGGCGTCGCTCGTGGCGACGGCGTCGGTATTGGCGCTCTGGGAGCTCGGCAGCAGGATCGACCCGGAACGGGTAGCCGAGGCCCGGAAGAGGCGAGCCTGGTCGCTGGTCGCGATCGTCCTCTTCCTCGCCGCTGCGTTGAGTCCCGGGGTGTTCGATGAGGGGCTCTGGGGGCTTGGCCTGATCGTCCTGATCGGTGCTGGCTCGATCCTTCGGGGCAGGGAAGAGTCCTCGATGCCTCCGACCAAACTCAGCCACATCTCCGAGCGGTTGATGCTTTTCGTCCTGATCGTGAGCGGCGACCTCTTCCTGAAGATCATCGTCTACTGGAATGCAAGCCTCGCCCAGAACTTCGAAGTAATCCAGCTCGTCTTCGTAAGCCTGATCGTCTTCTCCTTCTTCCGGATCTACACCTCGGCCGTGGTCGCCCGGCCCGTGCCCTCCAGACCGTCGGGCTTGAAGGTCTGGCTGGGACTTCACTACGTGCTCTCGTTCGCGCTGCTGCTCTCGGCCGGGGGGATGGTCGAGTACGTGACGCCCAAGGAGGGGGTCGATACCTGGATCCTCCTGGTCGCCGGAATAGGGCTCGCCGTCTCGGTCCTGGCGATCGCGGCACTGACTGCCTATGCCGGTCCGACGGTGGACCGCAGTCGGGCGCTCGGCCTCTGTGTCTCGGCCGCCCTTCTGGCCGCGGCTGCGGTCGCCGTCGGGTTCCTCACCCCCGAGGACTGGCGGATCGGGGTCGGCACCCTGGCGGTGATCATGGTCGGGACGGCCATTTGGACCTCGCTGCTGGAAAGGTCACGTGCCGATGCGGGCGTTACTGCCGGTTGAGTCCCAACTGCATCCCTCGCTCCGTCTGGCACGGGGGTCGGTCCTGGCCACCCTCGGAGTGGTGGCTCTGCTCGTGGTTGGGTTCGGTACTGCCGCCGCGGCAGACCCGGCACCCAAGACCCAGATAACCGAGGCCGACACCGGACCCGAGCTGATCCTCACCCGAAAGGCGGTCGCGGTATTCCGTTACCGGGCCGAGGGCCCGGTGGCCCGCTTCCAGTGCATCCTCGATGCCCCGCCGTGGAAGACATGCCGGCGCGGCTTTCTTCGTCGCCTGGTCGACCCCGGGCGGCATGTCTTTCGAGTCCGCGCGGTCGGTCCGTCAGGCGCGGCCGACCCGACTCCGGCGGTCAGGAAGTGGGAGGTATCGCGGTGGGAGCCGAACGTGGCTGCGGCATCGCGGTTCGCGGCGGCTCGGGCCGGCCGGGCCTCGTTCAGCCTGGACCTCGGCTGGCGCTCCTGGGGCAGTGACGAGCGGGCTCGGGCCCGGATGGCCAGCACGATCAAGGTGATGCTGATGGTCGCCTACCTGGGCAAGCAGTCGGTTCGGAACCGGGCGCTCAGCGGGACGGAGCGGTCGCTGATCTCGGCGATGATCCGGGTATCCGACAACAACGCCGCCAACTGGGTCTCCTTCCAGGTCGGAACGCGGCGGATGAATGCCCTCGCCAGGAGGGCCGGGATGCGGAACTTCTCCTACTCGCCGGTCTGGGGGACCTCGACCACGAGCGCGCGCGACCAGGCGGGGCTGATGTACCGGATCGAGCGCCTGCTCCCCGATCGCCACCGCGGCTTCGCCCTCGGCCTGCTTTCCCGGATCTCGGCATTCCAGCGATGGGGCGTCGCAAAGGCACGACCTCCGGGCTGGCGGCTCTTCTTCAAAGGGGGGTGGGGAATCTCCGACGGAAGGTACGGAGGTACCGTCAACCACCAGATCGCCCTGATCAGGAGGGGCCGCTACAGGATCGGCCTGGCGATCCTCACTGAGGGAAACCCCTACACCAGCTACGGGGAGGGGACGCTCAAGGGTGTGGCACGGAGGCTGCTCGAGGGCCTGCCGACCCCCTGAGCGGTCGGGGGGCCGTCCTCAGTTGGTCTGGCAGGCCTGCTGGAAGAGCTGCTTCGGGACCTGGGAGTCGGCCGCCGTGTTCCCACAGACCTTCGAGCGGTCCTTCGGGATCCAGAACTGCCCCTCGGCTTCGAGGACGACCGTGACCGTCACAGCGGTCTTCTCTGCGCCCACATTCGGAAAGGCGACCGCCCAGCCATCGGCACACTTATAGGTGCCGGGGTCATTCGGCAGGGTGGCCTGCTGGCCGTTCCCGTAGGCCTTGGCCCAGGCCTTGACGCCCTCGTCGATCGACTTCGAATCACAGGCGACCATCCCGCCGACCATCTTCCCGTCGCCACTACCGGAGTCATCGTCCGACCCTCCGCAGGCGACCAGGGTGGCCGCGACGAGCGGAGCGATCAGCAGGACTGCGAGCAGGGACCTTGGGGCGCTGCGAGCCGTTTCCATTGATCGGACCGTAGTGCCGTTCCCGGCGGATCTACCGGCAACCGACCGCCGGGTTATCCTCGGGCACTGTGGAGAGTGCAACTCCGAGCATCCCGGGAGCAGGTCCTGCTCCGGTCTCAGTAGAGGGCAACGAGCGCAGGTTCAGGCGTCTCAGGACACTCAACCTGGTCGCCGCGGTCTTCTTCGCCGCCCAGGTGGTGGTCCTGCTGATCGTCGCCCAGCCGGCAGAGCTGCCGGTCAACGTCTCCTTCCTGCTCGAGGCCCCGGGGAGTGGGATCTACGGATCGAAGGAGCTCTTCGGGCTCCGGATCGACATCCTGGTCGCCGTCTTCCTGGGGCTGGCTGCGCTCGACCACTTCGTCGTTGCCACATTTGGCCGGAAGGCCTACGAGGGGAACGTAGCCGACGGGATCAACCCGGCTCGCTGGGTCGAGTACTCGATAAGCGCGTCGATCATGGTCGTACTGATCGCGATGCTCTCCGGGGTCAGCAACCTGATCGCCCTGCTGATGATGTTCGGAGCGAACGCGGCGATGATCCTCTTCGGCCTGGTCATGGAGAAGGTCAACCTGGGCCGGAAGGAAGTGGACTGGCTGCCCTTCGTCTACGGCTGCCTGATCGGGATCGTCCCCTGGATCGGGATTGCCCTCCAGTTCGTCTTCTCCTCGGGTGAGGGGGATGGCGTTCCGGTCTTCGTCTACGTGATCTTCGGGACGCTGTTCATCCTGTTCAACTGTTTCGCGATCAACATGTGGCTGGCCTATCGAGGCAGGGGCCGCTGGCGGGATCCCTTGTTCGTCGAGTTCGCCTACGTGACCCTCAGTTTCGTCGCCAAGACGGCGCTCGCCTGGCAGGTCTACGCCGGCGCCCTGGCCGGTTCCTGAGCCGGTGCCGGGCCGAACGGCCTGGATCCTGGCCGACCAGCTCTCCGCCGGCAATCCGGCCCTCGACGGTGCCGACCGGGTACTGATCGTCCAGTCCTCCAGCCGACCGGGACGGCTCCGCTTCCACCGGCAGAAGCTCCAACTCGTCTTCTCGGCGATGCGGCACTTCGCCGAGGACCTCGAGGGACGCGGGATAGATGTCGACTACCGACGGGCCCCGACCCTTGCCGCGGGCCTCGAAGAACACCTGATCGAGTTCGACCCGGAAACGGTCGCCCTGCTCGAGCCGAACACGGTTGGGGCAGGGCAGAGGCTGGCAGGGCTCGATCCGAGGGTCGAACTGGTGGAGGGAACGCTGTTCCTGACCGACCCGGCCGATTTCGACCGCTGGGCCGAGGGCCGGAAGCTCCTGAGGATGGAGGACTTCTACCGGGAGCAGCGCCGGAAGTACGACCTGTTGATGGATGGTGATGAGCCGGCGGGTGGGCGCTGGAACTACGACCCCGAGAATCGGGAGCCGCCCCCGGACGGGATCACTCCGCCTCGTCCCTACCGCCCGCGCGAGGACGGGATCGACGCGGAGGTCCGGGAGGAGCTCGGCCGGATGGAGGCCGAGGGGCTGGCGACCACCGGCGAGGACGGACCGCGGATCTTCCCGGCCTCCAGGGACCAGGCCCTCAGGGCGCTCGACTCCTTCGTCGCGAAGAGGCTGCCGACCTTTGGGCCATACCAGGACGCGATGGTGGAAGGGGAACGCTTCATGTGGCACGCGCTCCTTTCCTCGTCGCTCAACCTCGGCCTGCTCGATCCGCTCGAGTGTGCCGAAGCGGCAGAGGCGGCCTGGAGGGACGGGGAGGCCCCGATCGAATCGGTCGAGGGGTTCGTCCGCCAGGTGATCGGCTGGCGCGAGTACGTCTGGGGTGTCTACCGGTTGAGGGGGAGGTCGATGCTGGAGCCGAACGAGCTGAAGGCCGATCGGCCGGTACCCGGGGCGATCATGGCGCTCGATCCGGAGGAGACCTCGATGGCCTGCCTGGCCGACACCCTGGCCGGGGTACGGGACACCGCCTACGCCCACCACATCGAGCGGCTGATGCTGCTCGGAAACCTGATGCTGACCCTCGGGGTCGATCCGACCGAGGCGACCGACTGGTTCCACTCGGCCTTCATCGACGGCTACGAATGGGTGATGGTCCCGAACGTTGCCGGGATGGCGCTCTGGGCCGATGGCGGGAAGATGATGACCAAGCCGTACGCGGCCACCGGACGCTACGTCGACCGGATGTCGGATTACTGCGGCGACTGTCGCTACTCGCCGAAACAGAGGACCGGCCCCGACGCCTGCCCGCTGACCACGCTCTACTGGGATTTCCTCGACCGCAACCGGCAGCTCCTCGGTGCGAACCACCGGATGAAGATGCAGGTACGAAATCTCGACCGGATCGACGAGGAAGAGATGTCGGCGATCCGGGAGCAGGCGGCTGGACTGCGCAGCGAGTTCAACGCCTGAGGTCCGGCCGGTCAGGCAGGACGAAACCCCGCTTCCCGTCTAGACTGACCGGTCCACGATATTCGCCCGCATCTTCGCGGGCCGAGAGGGGAGTCGAGGAGAAGAGATGGCCGAGCAGCACAAGTACCTGATGGACGAATCGAAGATCCCGGACCGCTGGACCAATATCGCGGCCGACCTTCCAGGTGAGCCACTGCCTCCGCTCAACCCCGGCACCGGCCAGCCGCTCGGGCCCGAGGACCTCGCCCCGCTCTTCCCGATGGCCCTGATCCAGCAGGAGGTCTCGATGGATCCTGAGATCGAGATCCCCGAAGAGGTCCGCGAGGCCTACCGGCTCTGGAGGCCCACCCCCCTGATGCGGGCGACCAGGCTGGAGAAGGCGCTCGATACCCCGGCCCACATCTACTACAAGTACGAGGGAGTCTCGCCGGCCGGCTCGCACAAGCCGAACACGGCCGTCCCCCAGGCCTTCTACAACGCAGCGGAAGGCGTAAAGAAGCTGGCGACCGAGACCGGGGCGGGCCAGTGGGGCTCCTCACTCGCCTTCGCCTGCCAGATGTTCGGCCTCGAATGCGAGGTGTTCATGGTCGGGGCGTCCTACGACCACAAGCCGTACCGCCGGGCGATGATGGAGACCTGGGGCGCCGAGGTCCATCGCAGTCCCTCCGAGCTGACCGAAGCCGGGCGCTCCCAGGCCGAGCAC
>CAITDZ010000148.1 GCA_903891285.1 uncultured Solirubrobacterales bacterium | reverse complement strand
GTCGCGGTGGCGGTCGGGTTCATCCTGGCCAATGCCTTCACGGTGGTATTCGGCGAGTTGGTACCCAAGAACCTCGCGATCGCGCACCCGATGGGGACTGCCCGCAGGGTCCAGTCCTTCCAGCGATCCTTCACCCTCCTGTTCGGACCGGTCATCAGGGGGGCGAACGGATCCGCCAACCGGATCCTCAGACGGATCGGGATCGAACCGCAGGAGGAGCTCGCGGCGACCAGGTCGGCGGAGGAGCTCGCCTCACTGGTCAGGCGATCGGCCGAGCAGGGATTCCTCGAGCAGGAGACGGCCGAGCTGATGGAGCGTTCGGTCGAGTTCGGGGAGCACCGGGCGGATGACGTGATGACCCCGCGGGTCCGGGTCGAGACGGTCCAGCCCGATGAACCGGTCGCGGCGGTGATCGAAGCGGCCCGGCGGAGCGGCCGATCGCGCTTCCCGGTTATCGAAGAGGGTGAGGAACAGGTCGAGGGGGTGGTCCACCTCAAGCATGCCGTTGCCGTTCCCTTCGAGCAGAGGGGGTCGGTCCCGGTGCGGCAGGTCATGGCCCAGCCCGTGCTGGTGCCGAGCAGCATCGAGCTCGACTCACTGCTCACCGAGCTCCGTCAGGTCGGCCTTCAGATCGCAGTGGTGGTGGACGAGTTCGGGAGCTTCGACGGGATCGTCACCCTCGAGGACCTGGTCGAGGAGATCGTCGGAGAGGTCCGTGACGAGCACGACCCCAAGGAGGACCCGGTGGTCGAGCTGGGCCCCCGCTCATGGAGGGTCTCGGGACTGCTGAGGCCGGACGAGATCGAGGACCGGACCGGCATCGCCCTGCCCGAAAACGAGGAGTACGAGACGGTGGCCGGCCTGATCGCCTTCCACCTCGAGCGGGTACCCGGCCAGGGGGACTACATCGGGGTCGACGCGAAGGATCGCTCGGGCGAAGGCGGGACCGTTCGCGTTCGACTTGCGGTCGTCCGGATGGATGGACTGAGGGTCGATCGGGTCAAGATGGAGGTGCTCGGCGAGAACGAGGAGACCGGGGAGATGAGGCTTCCTTGACCGTAGGCCTCGCCCTCGCGATATCGGTCGGCCTGCTCGGCCTGAACGCCTTCTTCGTCGGGGCCGAGTTCGCCCTGATCTCGGCCCGTCGCTCGGAGATCGAGCCCAGGGCGGACGCCGGCAGCAGGGTCGCCGGGGTGACCCTCAAGGCGATGGAAAGGGTCTCGCTGATGATGGCTGCCGCCCAGCTGGGGATCACCCTCTGCACCCTCGGTCTGGGCGCCCTCGCCAAGCCTGCCGTCGGAACCCTTCTCGAGGACCTGTTCGGGCTGGTTTCGATCCCCGACTCGGTCGCCTATCCGGTCTCGGTGGTACTGGCGCTCCTCCTGGTCGCCTCGCTTCACGTGGTGATCGGCGAGATGGTTCCCAAGAACATCGCGCTTGCCGAACCCGACCGGTCGGCCCTTGCCCTCTCGGGCACCCTGAGGGCCTTCTCCTACCTGTTCTACCCGGTGATAGTCGTCCTCAACGCATCGGCGAACCTCGTCCTCAGGGCCTGCGGGGTCCAGCCGAGGGACGAGGTAACCAGCGTCTTCACCCGGGACGAGGTCGCCGGCTTCGTCGAGCACTCCCACCGCGAGGGCAAGTTGGACTTCCAGGAGGAGCAGCTGCTGGCCGGAGCCCTGGAGCTCGAGGAGCGCGATGCCCGCTCGGTCCTCCTGCCGATCGACCGGATCGAGACCCTTCCGGCGACCGCGACGGCCGCCGAGGTCGAAGGGGCCTCCGCGAGGACCGGGTTCTCGCGTTTCCCGGCGACCAGGGATGGCGAAATGATCGGCTACCTCCACCTGAAGGACGCTCTCGAAGATGGCGACGCCGGAAGGGACCGGCCGATCGACGAACAGCTGATCCGCCCCCTGCCGACGGTTCGCTCTCGCCGTCGACTCCGATCGGTCCTCGAGGAGATGATCACCGCCGATTCCCATCTCGCCCGGGTTGTCGACGACCAGGGGGGGACGGTCGGGCTGGTCGCCCTCGAAGACGTCCTCGAGGAGCTGATCGGCGAGGTCAGGGACGCGACCCGGAAGGTGCGTCGCTAGGGAGATGCCCGGTTCTCAGGGGGCCGGGCGTTCGCCGAAGACCGCTGAACCGACCCTGACGATCGTCGCTCCCTCGGCAATCGCAACCTCGAGGTCGCCGCTCATCCCCATCGAGAGCTCCGCCATCTCGACCCCGTCGATCCCCTCTTCGCGCACCCGGTCCGCCGTCTCCCGCAGGGCTGCGAGGCTCGGACGGGCAACGTCGGGATCCTCGGTGAACAGGCCGATCGTCATCAGGCCACGGACCCGGAGGGCATCCCTCTGGGCGACCTCACGGACGAACCCAACGGCATCGTCGGGCTCGATCCCGAACTTGCTCCCCTCACCCGATGTATTGACCTGGATCAGGACCTCCATCGTTTCGCCCTCCCGCTCGAGCCGTTTCTGGAGGCGGTCGGCGAGGGAGAGTCGGTCGAGCGACTCGATGCAGGTCACGTATGGCACCAGCGCGTTGACCTTGTTCGACTGGAGGTGGCCGATGAAGTGCCGCTCGTACTCGAGGTCGTCCAGGGCCTCGTATTTCGGCCTCACCTCCTGGACTCGGTTTTCGCCGACCAGATCGGCTCCGGCCTCGATCGCCACCCTGATCCGTTCGGGGCCCACCGTCTTCGTTGCGAGGAGCAGCCTGACCTCGCCAGGCTCACGCCCGGCAGCCAGGGCCGCATCGGCGATCCTCTGCTCGACCCCCGCCAGCCGGGTCCGGATCAGTTCGGCCTCTTCAGCCGGGACCGTCGCTTCGGGATCCGACTCCAATGCCGGGCCCCGGAACCTCAGGCGAGGCCCTCGGCCTCGTACTCCTTCAGGTAGCCCTCGAACAGGCGCATGTGCCCCTCCTCGTCGGCGAGGATCGTGATCACCATGTCCTGGGTCACCGGATCGACCCCGTCGGTGGCCTGGATCAGGTCCGAGTAGTAAGAGATCGCGCCGGCCTCGGCCTCGATGACTCCCTTGATCACGTGGACGATGTCCCCGGGATCCCCGGCCGGCTGCAGGAAGGACTGCTCGGGACGGAACTCCATCGATCCGGGGACCACCCCGTAGAGCTCCTTGATCCGCTTGGCGTAGAGCTGGGCATGGCCGAGCTCTTCCTGGATGTCGGTCTGGAGCGAGGCGACTACCTCCTGCGCCCGAACGCCGTCGGGATTGACCGAGTTGGCGATGTAGTTCATCACTGTCTCGATCTCCATCCAGTAGGCCTTGGTCAGCATGCCGACGATCTCTTCCCGCTTGGCCGAGGCCGCCTCGCCGAGGATTCCTTCACCCATCTGCTCCGAATCTCCTTGTCGTTCGCTTGCCGGGACGGCCGTCCGGTCCGTCTCGAACTGAACCTAGCACTGGGCGGGGTGCCGGGCATCCGGCTCCCGGTCGCCCTGGTCGACAGCGGCCCGGCGATACCCTGATTCGGGGTCGAGGTACTTCCGCACCCCGAACCGGAACGAGATGAACCCCACAGTCCT
>CAITDZ010000147.1 GCA_903891285.1 uncultured Solirubrobacterales bacterium | reverse complement strand
TGGCCGGCCCGCCGTCGCAGGAAGGAACCCTCGTGATCGACCTGCTGCTCGGCCTCCTGCTGGCTGGCCTGGTAGTCGGCCTGGTCACGGTTCCCTTTCGCCGCGCGAGCGTTACCGGCGGGGAAGACCCCGTGATCGCCGAGCTAGAGGCCGCCCGTGATTCCAAGTTTCGGGAGATCAGGGACTGTGAGGACGACTTTCGTACCGGCAAGCTCGAACGGTCCGACTTCGAGAGGCTGGAGGCCTCGCTCCGGAGCGAGGCCGTCGAGATCCTCGAGCGGCTCGATGCCGCCAGCGGCCCTTCCGCCGGCCCAACGCCGGACTCCGGCTAGTATCCCTCTCCGTGTACACGGTTCTCGCAGTAATCCAGGTCTTCATCGCGTTCCTGCTGATGTTCCTCATCCTGCTCCATTCCGGGAAGGATGCGGGGATGTCCGGCGCCTTCGGAATCGGCGGTGGCGGGAGCTCGGTCGGCGGTGGGTCGATGGTCGAGCGGAACCTGAACCGGGCGACGGTCGCGGTGGCGATCCTGTTCGTGCTCAACACGATCCTCCTGTTGAAGATCTGAAACGGACTCTTGGTCTCAGCCGGTCGGTGACCGGTCGTCTCAGGGTCCTCGGATAGGGTTCAGTAAGTGTCTGACGCGGTCAAGCTGATAATCGCCATCACGGCCGGTCTGATCGGTCTGGCCCTGGCGATCTTCGCCACGATCGTCGCGGTAAACGCCCGCAACACGGCGAACAGCGACGCATCGGTGCAGCAGCTCGTCACCCAGGAGGTCGAGCAGCGGCTCGACCAGGCGATCGCGGAGCAGGCACGAAAAGAGGCCAGGCAGGTCTCCGTGGCAGAGAAGTTCGTTCGGTCGCTCGACACGGGCGAGCGAAGGACGATCAGGGAGTACGTTCGCTTGAGGCGTACGGTGAAGCGGCTGAAGTCCGACCTCGAGGCGACCGCGGTCGCACAGAAAGATGGTTTCTCCCGGCTGGACCGGCGAATCACCAACACGAACGAGGACCTCGCCGCTCTCAGCATTCGGGTCAGGCGAATCCGCGACAATCGTGATTTCGACGGCGGCGCGAGCCCCTGACCGGACCCTTACCGGGTAGGGCATGACCTTCGAGGAGCGGATGGTTCGCTCACTGCACGTCGGCACCATGGCCGCCTCCGACCTGACCGGTGGTCACGACCACCGGACCCTCTTCCAGGCGTCGACGATCGCGGCCCTGCTCGAGGGACGGTATGAGGGAGACGTCACCTTCGCCGAGCTGGCCCTCCAGGGAGATACGGGTCTCGGCACGCTCGATGAGCTGGACTGGGAGATGGTGGCGCTGGACGGAGAGTTCTTTCGGGCGGACGTCGATGGGAACGTGAACCGGATCGACCCAGCCGAGAAGACGCCCTTCGCGGTCGTGGTCGAGTTCGATCCGGACCGCACGGTCGAGCTTCCCGGTCCGCTCGATAGGGATCAGGCGCTCTCGCTGCTGGATTCCGAGGGGGAGGATCCGGGTCCCGTGGTCGCGATCCGGATCGACGGGGAGTTCGATCGGATCGAGGCCCGCTCGGTGCCCCGCCAGAAGAAGCCCTACCGGCCGCTCGCCGAGGTGGTGGAGGGCCAGAACGTCTTTACGATCGGTCGGTGTGAGGGGACCCTGGTCGGGTTCCGATTCCCCGACTGGAGCGAGGGAATCGAAGTCGCCGGCTACCACCTCCACTTCGTAGACCGGGACAGGAAGAGGGGAGGACACGTCCTCGACTTCACGATCCTCGAGGGGGAGGCGAGTCTCGAGTCGAGCTCGGAACTCAACGTGGAGCTCCCCCCAGGGGTCGAGCTCGGGTCCGAGGGCGTCGCCGCCGACGTCCATGCAGCGATCGACAAGGCCGAGCGGGGTTGATCCCCGCCCCGGCGGTCTCAGGCAGTCAGCCGGCTGCCGCCCGGTAGCGCTCGACCGCGAACCGCCGCTCTTCCGCGTGGTCGACGACCGGCTCCGGGTAGTCCCTGCCGATGATGCACCCGGCTTCCTCCTGCTCCTCGTCGCTCATCAGCCAGGGCCGGACCAGCTTCTTCCCGGGCACTGATGCGAGTTCAGGCACCCACCGCCTGACGTAGGTTCCGTCGGGGTCGAAGCGCTCCTGCTGGGTCATAGGGTTGAACATCCTCTGAAAGTAGGGAGCCGGGTCGGTCCCGACCGAGGTGACCCACTGCCAGCCGCCGTTGTTCGAGGCCATATCGCCGTCGATCAGACGCTCCATGAACCACTTCTCGCCCTCGCGCCAATCGATGTGGAGGTCCTTGGTGAGGAACGAGGCGACCACCATCCGGAGCCGGTTGTGCATCCAGCCGTCGGCGAGCAGCTCCCGCATTCCGGCGTCGACCAGCGGATAGCCGGTCATTCCCTGCTGCCAGGCTTCGAGCAGGCGGGCGTCTGCCTGCCAGTCGAGGGTCCCCCGATAGCGCTCCTGGAACTCCTCCACTACGACATCGGGGAAGTTCTCGATCACCGCAGCGTAGAACTCGCGCCAGGCCAGTTCGGACCTGAAGACCCTGGGCCCCTTGCCTGGCTGCAGACCGAGCTTGACCTCGAGCTCGAGCGGCGAGACGCAGCCCCAGCGGATGTAGGGGGAGAGTCGGGAGGACCCGCCGGAGGGGTTGTTCCGGAGTTCGCCGTACCGCTTGAGGCCCCCGTTCAGGTATGCCTTTGCGGCCTTTCGGGCTGCAGTTTCGCCCGGTTCGAAGGAGGTCGTTCCGGGGTCGGTCCCGACTCCGAGGTCTTCACAGGTGGGGAGGTCGCCAGCCTCGATCCCTGGGACCATCTCGATCGCCTTCGGTTGGCCAACCATCTCCCGGCGTTCGACTTTCTGCCAGGCCTTGGCGAAGGGCGAGTAGACGGTGTAGGGGGTGCCCTTGCCCGAGACGATCGCCCCGGGGTCGTCGACGATGTAGTTGCCCGGGTGTTTGGTCACCTCTACCCCGGCACCCTCGAGGGCCCCGGCGACTGCCACGTCCCGCTGGATCGCCCAGGGACTCACGTCACGGGTGAAGTGGACCCTGGTTGCCCCGGCTTCCGCTGCGAGCTCGGCGAGCACCTTGGCCGGATCGCCCCTCCGGAGGACCAGCCCTGCCCCCAGCCCTTCGAGGGTCTCCCGCAGGTCGGCGAGGCAGCCGAGCATGAAGCCGACCCGCTCGGCCGAGGGGAACCGACCGATCGAGATCAGCCGGTCATCGAAGACGAAGCAGGGGACCACCGGACCTTGTTCGACCGCGGTTGCGAGTGCGGGCAGGTCGTGGGTCCTCAGGTCCCTCCTGAACCAGACCAGCGAGGTCACCCGTCCGTCCGACTCGCCGTTTCCCTCGTCTGCCACGACCCGAGTATGCCACCGGACGTCCGCTACCCGCGGCGGGACCGTCCTGCCGCGGCCCTATCGTTGATTTGGCCTGAGAAGTACGGAGGCATCCGGAAAACGACACCCCCTGGAGGATCCATCAAATGGACGGCAAGCTGGTCGCTGCGCTCGTAATCGCGATAATCGGGGTCGGTACCGGTATCGCCGGGATCGTCATCGCCAACGATGCGAAGAGTGAGAACGAGAAGACGCAGAACGCCCTGAAGGCGGCGATCGCCTCGGAGAACAGGGGCGTCGCCCAGCAGGAAGCCCAAGCCGGAAAGAGGCTCAAGCGGCTCGGTAGCCAGGTCGAAGGTGAGGCAGCCTCGGCGAACAAGAAGGTCCAGGGAGAGGTGGCGACCGCCGAGCAGGAGGTGAAGTCGGAGGCCCAGAAGAGCGCCGGCCAGCTGGGTTCGATCCAGGCCTCGGTCAACTCGGTGAAGAGCCAGCTCTCGGATTTCGAGGCGACCCAGGACCAGACCAACCAGAAGATCAATTCGCGGATCTCGGCCCTGACCCAACGGGTCAATTCGATGGGGGGCTGATTCGGGCCTGCCCCGGGTAGTGCGGCTGAGAGGAGTCGAACCTCCACGTCCCGAGGGACACAAGCCCCTCAAGCTTGCGCGTCTACCAGTTCCGCCACAGCCGCGAGGAGGGGTTCGGGAGTCTATGTAAATGGACCGCCCTTCCCGGGGTCCGTACCGGTGGCAGATCCGTCCCAGCCAGAGTCCTCGGAAGGAACATCCGTCCCGATGACTAATCTACGAACATAGGTTCGTGTGGAAACGGGGGTCCCCGGGTCAGCTGGTTAGCCGGCGTCGGGTCCTCAAAGCCAAGCCAGAACTGGAAAGGGACGACGTCACAAGGTGGACCTGACCAAGCGACAGCAGGAAATCTTCGACTTCATCGGCAAGTACGCGGACAAAATGGGTTACCCCCCGACCGTGCGCGAGATCGGGAAGGCGGTCGGGCTCCACTCATCCTCGACCGTCCACGTGCACCTCTCCAACCTGGAGAAGGCAGGAGTGCTACGCCGGGACCCGACCAAGCCCCGAGCCCTCGAGATCCTGGTCGAGACCGCCCGCTCCGCCCGGGACGCCGTCGATTCCGTATTGCCGGGCGGGAACGGTGGCCTGCCCGTCCTCGGTCGGGTTTCGGCCGGCCCGGGGATGCTGGCCGAAGAGAATGTCGAGGACTACGTCGAGGTCCCCTCGATGATCGGCAGCAGGGAAGGGGACTTCGTACTCGAGGTGCGGGGCGAGAGCATGAAGGACGCAGGGATCGTTGATGGCGACTGGGTCGTGGTCAGGCCCCAGCAGGTGGCGGACGACGGGGAGATCGTCGTGGCACTCCTGGGTGAGGATGCGACCGTGAAGAGGATCTTCCGCGAGGAGGATCATCTGCGACTCCAGCCCGAAAACGAAGAGATGGAACCGATCCGGACCACCGACGCCGAGCTGGTCGGTCGGGTCATCGGAGTATTCCGAACGGTCTGACCGGACTCGATCGGCGGGGGCGGTTTCCCCTGCGGCCGACTCCCGCCGCGTATCATCCCCGACGTGGGTCGGACGATCGCGGGGGGAGAGAAAACCCCTCGAGGAAAGTCCGGACACCCCAGGGCAAGGACGGTGGGTAACGCCCACCCGGGGCAACCCGCGGGAAAGTGCCACAGAAACACACGGCCGATGGCGCGGCCACACGTGAGTCGCGAACAGGCAAAGGTGAAAAGGTGCGGTAAGAGCGCACCGGCGTCGCGGTGACGCGGCGGCCAGGCAAACCCCGTCCGGTGCAAGGCCAAACAGGATCGGTGACCCGGCCCGGTTAGATCCAGGTAGGCCGCAGGAAGCCAGGCGAAAGCCGGCCCCGTGCTCCTTTGAGGGAGTGCGAGATGGATGGTCGTCCCAGACAGGATCCGGCTTACAGACCCACCTCGGAAGGGGGCCCATCGGGCCCCCTTCCCCGTTTTTCCGGCCCCCGGATAGAAGTATCGGGAAGAGCATGGTTCCTCTGTTTTCCCCTCCCCAATGGGAATAACCGGCGATTCAGGTTTTCGTATGAAGCTTTGCTAACATCGTCACCACGAACGCCTAATCCAGTCGTCAAGGCGACCGGAGCGGGGGACCCAAAGGGAGAGATCCCAGGGGCGAATCACCGGCCAAGAGAGCCGGGTAGCGCCAGGCAGAGCAGCCGCGCGCGAGCCCGTCAGCTAACCCCGCAGGCGCAGAGATGATGAGACCGACCGCATCGAAACAGGCTTCAGTTTTGTCGTTCCCCCGCCTCAGGCGGGAGCGGGTATCTCGCCCTGCCTTCCTCGCTGCACTGATCGCATCCGCCGGTTTTCTCGTCTCGACGGGACCCGCCTCGGCCACCGACCCAGCAGTACGCGCGTCCCAGGCAGGTGTAACGCTGCCGGCAGATCCCGGGAACATAGATCCGGCTCCTCGCTTCGGCGAGCGGGTGCTCAAGATAGGGATGACCGGGCCCGATGTGGGGGTACTTCGCTCGATGGTCTCCTCGAAGACCCTCGGTCTTCGCTCGATTGGGGTCACCAACATCTTCGACGATGCGACCCACTCGGCCGTTCGGCTCTTTCAAAGAAGGGAGGGCCTCAAGGAAAGCGGGATCGTGACCAGGCGGACTGCGGATCAGCTCGTCGCCTCGATGCCGCGGTCGGGCGCCTCCTGGTACGGAGCTCCGCTCTTCGGGAACAACACCGCCTGTGGACAGAAGTTCACCCCGACCATCGTCGGGGTGGCCCACAAGACCCTTCCCTGCGGAACCCGCGTCCTGATCGGATACAAGGGCCGCTTCCTGCTGACCAAGGTGATCGACCGTGGGCCTTATACCCCAGGCCGCACCTGGGACCTCAGCCATGCGGCGATGATCGCCCTCGGCTATCAGGGCATCGATCCGGTCCGTCATCTGGTCGTAGGCCGCTGATCCGGCTCCAGAACGGGTCTGCTGGCTGAGCCGCCGGGCTCCTTGTCTGATCGCGGATCCCCTGAAGCGGTCGATCGGGTTCAGCCCTATCCCGCACCGATTGTCGTGTTGCCGTGTTTGTAGCCTCTGGAACCAGAAAAACCGCAGCGTCCGTCTTTCGGGAAACCGGGAGACCAAGAACGGAGCAGATCAGGATGAATCAGGTTTTCCAGTCAACGGATCCGACCAGCCGGGGTCGTCTCACCCGAGTGGCAGTTCTTGCACTCGCGGCGATCGTCACCCTTCTCTCACTCGCCCTGGTAGGCCTTGGCAACGGTGCAGGTGCCGACCAGTCCCGCGCGATCAAGACCGTGGTCCTCGGACAATCGGCGACGATGCCGGACCCGGCCTGCCCCGACAACTGCCAGGTCGTCGCCTCGGTCAACGGTTTCCAGACCCGTACCGCGACCAGCACGACTCCTTTCGAGGTCCCGTTCGATGGCAAGGTGACCCAGTTCCGCCTTTACCTGGGGGAGCCAACGGGGCGTGATCGCACCGCTCTGAACGACCGGTTCGGCAGCCCTCCGCAGGCAGCGATCACGATCCTGAAGAAGGTGAAGACCCCCCAGGGCAACGAGAAGTTCCAGCTGCTCCGGAAGAGTCCGGTCGAGGGTTTGAGCAAGGAGCTCGGGACGGTGGCGACCTTCAAGCTGAACAAGCCGCTGACGGCCCGCGCCGGTAACTACGTCGCCCTCGCCGTTCCTACCTGGGCGCCAGTGTTTGCCCTCGGGCAGAGTGCCGCCCAGAACAAGTGGCGTGCGAGTCGTCAGCCGGGGATGTGCACGGCGGCCTCGATCGATCAGTCATCTCCCCAGCTCAAGGTCGACACCAAGCGCTTCTACGGCTGCACGTTCAGCGGAAGCCGCCTGCTCTACACGGCGACCCTGACCAACGGCTAGTTCCTGAAAGAGAGGCCCCGGTCCCGAAAGTCGGGCCGGGGCCTCTTTTCCTTCAGTTCAATTGGTTGCTCAGGCTGCGTCCGGCAGGACCTTGGCCGTCGCCTGGTCCATCGGCAGGGCGGCTGCTGCGGCCATCAGGCTCTGGAACTCGCCGAGCGCCACGTGGGCAAGGGCCTCGAGGATCTCCTCGTCTTCCCAACCCATCTCACGCGCCTCCTCGTGGAGGTGGATCGGCGGAGCACCATCGGCCTCGAGTGATGCCTCGAGGTAGGTGAGCAGGGCCTGCTCACGGGGATCTGCCGAGGCGAAACTCCGGGCAGCCGTTATCTCGTCCAGGCCCAGCCCGGCCGACCTCGCAGTCTTTGCGTAACGGGCGATGCTGTAACCGTCGCCCCTGCGCTCTGCGACGGCAAGCGCGATCCGTTGCCTGGTCGCCTGGGGGAGCACCCCCTTCTGAAGCTCTGCCCGCATCCGGGTATAGGCCCGGAGAACCGCCGGTGAGCCGGCGAGCACGCCGACCAGCTTGTTGACGGCCCGTCCACCGACCTGGATGCTTTTCAGGATCGGAGCGCTCTCGTCCGGAGCTGTCAGTTCGTCGTGTATGTGGAAACGGCTGACTTCTGTCTTGACCGTCATGTCGTCCTCGCTTCTTCGATCGGGAGACTTTTGCCTCTTTATCACCCGTTTAGGAAGCCATTACTTTACTTTTAGCTACCTACTTACGGGGCGTAAGTGTACCTGCCCGCCCGGTCGTTTTCAACCCCGGTTGCCCTATCGTTCCCTTGCCCATGGGAAGCGGTCGAAAGTGCGGGGAAAGGTGGCTCGTCCACCGACAGGGGAAGCGTGCCCGGAAAGGCTGACGCCGGCGCCGACGTATCCCGGCTCGTCGCCGACAACGACGTCCGGTTCATCAGGCTCTGGTTCACGGACATCCTCGGGAGGTTGAAGAGCTTTTCGATCAATGCGTCCGAACTCGATCGGGCGCTCACCGGCGGCATTCCTTTCGATGGGGCATCGCTGACCGGCTTCAATGCGGTGGAGGAGTCCGACATGGTCGCCCGGCCCGACCCCGCCACCTTCTCCCTGATCCCCTGGAGGCCCGGGGGGGAGGATGCCGTCGCCCGGATGTTCTGCGACATCGAACTGCCAGGTGGGGTCGCCTACGAAGGCGACCCACGCTGGGTGCTCAAACGGGCCCTCGATCGGGCGTCAGGGATGGGGTTCGACGAGTTCGCTGTCGCCCCGGAGCTCGAGTTCTTCTATTTCCGGTCGGCCCAGCCACCTGAGGGCGCGCCGGAGGTTCTAGACGAGGGTGGCTACTTCGACCTAACCACACTCGACGCCGGCTCAGACGTCCGCAGGGCTACCGTGCTCGCCCTCGAGCAGATGGGTATCGAGGTTGCCTCGACCCATCACGAGGCAGGGCCGTCCCAGCACGAACTGGATCTCAAGCTGGAGCCGGCCCTGGCCTCGGCCGACGACTGCATGACCGCTCGGATCGTCGTCAAGGAGTACGCGCAACAGCAAGGTTGGCATGCAACCTTCATGCCGAAGCCGATCGGTTCGGCCAACGGTTCCGGGATGCACCTGCACCAGGTGTTGATGGCCGGAGGGGTGAACGCCTTCCCTGACCCGGACGACCCGTCCCGATTGAGTCCGGTGGGCCGGGCTTTCGTCGCCGGGCAGCTCCGTCATGCCTCGGAGATCGCGATTCTCTACGCCCAGTGGGTCAACTCTTACAAACGGCTTGTGCCGGGATTCGAGGCACCGGTCTACCTTTCCTGGTCGCGGCGCAATCGTTCATCGCTGATCCGGGTGCCGCCGGTGGCCGAGGTCGAGGGTGCCGGCCTCGACGTCGAGATCAGGTGCCCGGACCCCGCCTGTAATCCCTACCTCTGCCTGGCCGGAATCCTCCAGGCCGGCCTCGAGGGCATCGAGCAGGGCTACGAGCTGCCCGAGCCGATGGAGGAAAACCTCTACGACGCCGACCCGGGGGAAATGACGGCCCGTGGTGTCGAGCTGCTGCCCGAGACCCTCGGCGAGGCGATCGAGCGGGCATCTGAGTCCGAACTGCTGCTGAGGACGCTCGGTGAGCACACCTTCAGCCGGCTGATCGAGCTGAAGCGCCATGAGTGGGACCGCTACCGGGTCCAGGTAACGCCTTACGAGATCGAGTCTTTCCTGCCGATCCTCTAGCCGTCAGGGTCGCGGTCCAGCTCCGCCCCGAGCGCCTCGGGGGAGGCGACCGGTTCGAGACAGACGAACCTCCGACAGAGGTAGGCGGCAGGACTTCCGTCGACGGTGGGTCGGTCGACCAGCAGGGGAGGGGAGGTGGTTCCCTCGGGGCCACCCGCCAGGACCGTGTTCGGCAGGTACCGGGTACGGACCGGGTCGAGCAGTGCCTGGATCGAAGCCGGAAATGGCGACCCGGACGGGCCGATCAGGGCGAGCTCGGTCTGGTCCCCCAGGGCGAAGTCGAGGGCCTTGAGCAGGTGTCCGAAGGCGTCGGGCCTTCGGGTCGAAGCCGGGGCGAGCATCCTCAAGATCTTCTCCGCTTCCTCCCGGGGCCTTCCCTCACCGGTGAGCCCCCAGAGTCGAAGGAGTCCGAGGGCAGCGGATGCGCTCCCCGACGGGATCGGGTGGTCGCCGACGTCCTTTCGGCGAGCGATCAGGCCATCCTCCGAAACCCCGCGGGTCGTGAAGAAGCCGCCCCGGACCCTGTCGCCGAAGCCCTCGACCATCTCTTCAGCGATGCCCCTCGCCCTCTCGAACCAGACCGGGTCGAAGGTGGCCTCGTAGAGGTCGAGCAGGGCCTCGAGCAGAAAAGCATGGTCCTCGAGGAATGCCCCGACCCCGGCCTCACCGTTTCGCCAGACCCTGAGAAGGCGACCCTGCCCGTCTCGCATCTCCTCCCAGATGAAGGTCGCGCAGCGAATCGCTGCATCGACCAGGTCCGGTCGATCCAGTGCCGCGCCGGCATCCGCCAGGGCCGAGACCATCAACGCGTTCCATGAGCAGACCGCCTTGTCGTCGAGTGGCGGTCGGACTCTCCCGCTTCGCGCTTCCAGGAGCAGGGAGCGGATCTCGGCTTCGTCCCCTTCGAACCGGTCGGGCGGGATCCCCGAGGGAATCCTCAAGACGTTCCTTCCCTCGAAGTTGCCGGCCTCGGTGACCCCGAACAGTGCGAGTCCCGAGTCTGTCCTGTCCCCGAGCACTGCCAGGACCTCATCGGGGGTCCAGGTATAGAAAAGGCCCTCGACCCCCTCCGAGTCGGCATCGAGCGATGCATGGAAGCCACCCTCACCGTTGGCCATTTCGCCCAGGGCCCACTCGAGGGTCTCGACTGTGATCCGGCGATAACGCTCAAGTCCGGTGATCTGCCAGGCGTGGAGGTACGTCCGGGCGAGCAGGGCGTTGTCGTAGAGCATTTTTTCGAAGTGGGGTATCTGCCAGGCCGAATCGACCGCATACCGGCAGAACCCTCCTCCGATCTGGTCCCACAGTCCCCCGGCCGCCATCCGGTCCAGGGTCGCCTCCACCTCTCCGGCATACCCGTGGGCGAGCAGGAAGTCGATTGCCGAGGCCGGGGGAAACTTCGGCGCATCCCCGAAACCCCCCTCGACGGGATCGAGCGACTCGAGCATTCCCCGAGCGGCTGCCTCGAGGATCCGGGGGTCCGGGAGGTCCTCGGGGGCATCGACCAGGGCGATCGCGGACAGTCTCCTGACGACCTCATCGGCCTGTGCGTCGATCTCATCCCGCTTCTCGTCCCATGCTTCGACTACGGCCTCCATCACCATCCGGAAGGAGGGGCTCCCAAGCCGGGGCTCATCCGGGAAGTAGGTTCCGCCGTGGAAGGGAACCCCGTTCGGGTCGAGGAACACGGTCAGGGGCCAGCCGGCGTGGCCAGTCACCGACTGGACGAACTCGATGTAGAGCGCATCGACGTCCGGCCGCTCCTCACGGTCGACCTTGATCGGCACGAAGTGTTCGTTCATGTAGCGGGCTGTTTCGGGGTCCTCGAAGGACTCGCGCTCCATGACGTGGCACCAGTGGCAGGCCGCGTAGCCGACCGACAGCAGGATCGGCACGGCGCGCTCCCGAGCCTCTGCCATCGCCTCCGGACCCCAGGGCCACCACTCGACCGGGTTTTCACGGTGCTGGAGCAGATAGGGACTGAGCTCGTCGGCCAGCCGGTTGGGCATCGGCCCAGCCTAGAGAGCCGGGCGCCTGCGCCGGGAGGCCAGGATGACCGCCTGGGTTGCGGCGACGGCGATCGCGAGGGCCGCTGCGAACAGGAATCCGGCTTCATAACCACCGAGGGTCACCGCCACGCCGACCAGCGGTGCGCCGAGCGCGACCCCCAGGTCGAAGGTCGCGGTAAAGGTCCCGAATGCCGAACCCCGACGCGATTCCGGAACCCTTCTGAGCACGATCAGCGAGAGGGACGGGTAGAGGACGGAGAAGGCCCAGCCCATCACGATCGCCCCGGCCAGGGCGACCGGGAGCGTGTTGGCCAGGCCGATTACGGCCAGGCCTATCGCTTCGAACAGGGCCGCAACGAGGGCGACCCGCCGGGGGCCCAGGCGATCGGGCAGGCCGCCTGCGATCAGCCGTGAGAGGACCAGGCTGACCGCGAAGGCGGTGAACGCCCAGGCCCCTCCGGCTACACCCTCATCCCTCATGTGGAGGACGACGAAGGAAGCCATCGCCGCGAATCCGGCCGAGACCAGAGCCATCGAGATCCCCGGCCCGAGCGCTTCGCGGGAGATCAGGGAGCGGTCCCCCTCAGGGGGACGGGGTGCCACGGGGGAGTCGGTCAGCCTCGAGGCGATAACCGTCGAGAGCACCGGGGCGAGGAAGACGAAGGCCCAGACCAGCTCGAAGCCACCCGCTGCCCGAAGGGCCTGGCCGATCAGGGGACCGATGCTCAGGCCTGCCCAGATCGCGAGTCCGTAGATACCGATAAGGCGGGCCCTGTTTCGTTCCGGAGCGATGTCGGCCACCCAGGCCGAGCCGGCGGTGAAGACCGCGCCCTCACCGGCACCGAGCAGCAGCCGGGAGCCGAGGACGGCGACCAGCCCGAGCGGAAGGAAGAGGAAGGCCCCGGCCACCGCCGAGGCGAGCGATCCGACCACGACGACCCACCTCCTCCCCTTGCTGTCGGCAAGCACTCCGGCGATCGGGCGGAAGGCGATCCCGGTGATCGCGTAGGCACCGATCACGATGCCGACCATCAGGTTGCCCTCGTCGAGCGGACCCCTCACGTAGAGCGGAAGGGTCGGCAGCAGAGCTCCGACCGCGAGGAGGTTGAGCATGGTCGCCCCGAAGAGCGCCCCGAAGGTAGCCGACGGCCAGGAGGCCCTCCAGGGGACCTCGTTCATTCGGTCGCTTCCCGGAGAGCCCTTCTCGAGACCTTGCCGGTGACCGTCTTTGGCAGATCGTCGACGAACTCGACGATACGCGGGTATTTGTAGGGAGCTGTCCGCTCCCGGCAGAATGCCTGGATTTCCTCGACCAGTCCCTCGGTCGGCTGGTCGGCCTCGAGCACCAGGACTGCACGGACCACCGACCCACGCTCCGGGTCGGGCGCCGGGACCACCGCGGCCTCGGCTACTGCCGGGTGCTCGAGCAAGACCGATTCGACCTCGACCGGCCCGATCCGATAGCCCGACGAACTGATCACGTCGTCATTTCGCCCGCGGAAGTAGAGGAAGCCGTCTTCGTCCTCCTCGACGAGGTCGGCGGTCGGCCACCACTCTCCGTCGAAGGACTCCCCGTCGAGGTAGCGGGTGAAGAAAGTGGGGGAGGTCTCCACCTTGAGCTGGAGCTCGTCGTCGACGATCCGCGTCTCGATGCCGGGGAGGGGCCTGCCCATCGAGCCTTCCCTCCCGGCGACATCGTCCCCGACCCTGAATCCGGTCACTGCCCCGGTCTCCGTCTGACCGTACCCGTCGGCGATCTCGAGCCCGGTGGCCTCCCTGAAGTTGCCGACCACCTCGGCATCGAGCGGTTCACCGGCCGATACGAGCCGCTTGAGGGCGGGCAGCTCGGGGATCGTCGTTCGGCTGGCCAGCATCCGGTACTCGGTCGGTACCTGGCACAGGACGTTGACCCCCTCGCTTCGGGCTATCTCGAGCCTGGTCGACGGGTCGAACCTTCCTTCGACCAGAAGTGCGGTCGCCCCGCAGAGCCAGGGGGCGATGAAGGCGTTGCGGGAGGACTTCGACCAGCCGGGGGCGGCCGTACACCAGGCCAGGTCACCGGGCTCGGCACCGAACCACGTTCGTGCCTGCAGTTCCTGGCCGAACAGGAAGCGCTGTCCATGGACGATGCCACGGGCCGGACCGGTCGAGCCTGAGGTGTAGAGGATCAGGGCCGGGTCGTCCGGCCCCAGGTCGGCCGGTGCGGCGGGCATCGCCTGGTCGAGGTCCTCATCGAACACCCTGGCCAGGTCCTCCATTCCCATCGTCGGCAGGTGTTCCGGAACTCGGTCCAGGAGGTCTTCCTCCCCAATGGCCAGAACCGCCCCGGTTTCGGCGACCCGTCGGGCGAGGTCGTCCTCGCTCAGCTGTGTGTTGCAGGGGAAGGCGATCGCCCCCATCCGGAAGCAGGCCAGCATCGAGATCACCCACTCGATCCGGCTGCCGACCAGGATCAGCACCACGTCTCCGCGGTGGACGCCACGGGCCAGGAGCGCTCCTGAAAGTCCGAGGCTCCGGGCAAAGAGGTGGCTGAAGTGGTGGACCTTCCGGTTGCCTTCGATGTCGATCGCGATCACCGCCTCCTGGGAGAATGGGAACCGCTGGATCACGTCCTCGATGAAGTTCACGGCGCGCCCCGGCCGCCCGGGCCTACCCCTCGTACTTCTTGACGATGGTGACGGCGCCCGCGGGAGCTGCCTCGACGCAGAGGCCGCAGAGGACGCACTCGTCGAGCCTGGAGGCGATGATCTCGGTGCCGGAGTCGGTTGCCTCGAAGATCGAGACCGGGCAGACCTCCTCCAGTTTCCTGGCAAGCTCGGGGTCGGAAGCGGCCGGCTCCTCGATCTCGATGCCGATGAAGATGCT
>CAITDZ010000146.1 GCA_903891285.1 uncultured Solirubrobacterales bacterium | reverse complement strand
TGGGCCGAAGAGGGGATGTCGGTCTTGCCGTTGACCTTGAGGATCAGCGGTACCTGACCGGCGTAGTCGGGGTAGTACTTCTCGGCCATCCCGATCTGGCAGGCGAGGGCGGAATAGCCGGCTTCGGCAGCAAGCCTGAACTGGTAGTCGGGGTCCTTCGAGGCCGGGTTCGGGAAGAAGTCCCTGGGCCCGTGTTCGATCCCCTGGTCGATCGGGAGGAGCATCAGGGTCCCGTTCCCGGGGCCGAACTCGTAGAGCAACCGGTGGAGTCGTGCCCGCTTGCCGGGCGGGAGGACTTCAAGGAGAGACTTCTGTTCGGCGGGGCTTCCGGCTTCCATCTTGGTCGGGCACCTCCCAGGGGCCTGTTGGGTGAACTTTCCGGTGGGGGCTGAGTATGCCAGCAGGGGGGCATCGGCGTTCCGATGGCTATCCTCGGCAGTCGGGGATGAACGAAACCGAACTACAGGTCGTCTGCCGATCGTGCGGCAAGGAGGTCAGCCCCTACGTGACCGAGTGTCCCTACTGCGGGACCCGGCTCCGGAAGAAGGCACCGAAGCTCGAACGCGGGGACTCGGGCTCGCTCGAGGCGGTCGAGAAGACCCCGAGGATCCGCCGCCCCCGGATCTCGCTGCCCCGGCCGGATACGGGCGGCCGCCCGCTCGGTTCGATCCTGGTCGCGGTCCTTCCTGCGGTCGTCCTCCTGGTGGGCACCCTGTTCGAGCTGGGCAGGGTCGACCTCGGAGCGGTCGTCGTGCCCGGCCCGGCCGAGTTCTGGAGGTTTCTGGCTGCCCCCTTCGTCTACGACGATGCCGGGTACCTGTTCGCTATCGGACTCGTGGTGATGCTCTTCGGCTCCGAACTCGAGGGCCGGATCGGAACGGTCGCAGCGGTCGTGCTCTTCCTCGCCTGTGGGTCCCTTGGAATCCTCGGGGCCTTCGCGATCGATGACCAGCGGGGCGTCGATGCCGTCATTTCCGGGGGCAACGGGATCGCCCTCGGTGCGGTCGCTGCCTTCTGGGTTTCGGGCCGGCGGGAGGCCCAGGCAAGGGGGGAGAGGCTCGACTGGATTCCGGTCGGGGTCGCGGCCGTCGTCCTGGTCCTCCTTCCCCTCGTCGTAGCCACTGCATCGCCCTGGGCCGGGCCGATCGGAGCGGCTGTCGGTGCGATCGCCGGCCTGGCCGTGAGGGGCGGCTCGAGGGAGTGAGCGAGGAAGAAGGGACCGTCGGCTCCCCAAAGATCGAGGGGGACGAACTAAGGGCCGCGGTCGAGCGACTGGCTGCCGGTGACCGCCTTGCCGAGGCCGAGCAGATGGTCTCGACAGCATTGCCGGAACTCCGGGTGTTGCTGGCTGAGGCGCTGGGTACCGGGGGCTGGTTCGGCGAACCCCACCAGTCCGAGACCCTCAGGGTTGCGACGATCCCCGATCCCGACGAGCGTCTCGAGGCCCTCCGCAACCTGCTCGAGGAGGAAACCAATATTGGGATGATGGTCGGGGTGGCGGTAGGGTGGGCGCTCCGGGCCGAGATCGATGGTCGAGCTGACCATCAGTCCGGCACCGCATCTGAAGGGACCTGAGCCGGAGACGGGAATCGTGAGCGGTAGGTGACGGAGGGAGGACGACTTAGATGGAAATCCACTACCACGGACACTCTTGTTTCGAGCTGAGGGATGGGGGGACCACGCTGCTCGTGGATCCCTTCCTCTCACCCAATAACCCGAGCGCCGAGGCGACGGCCGAGGACGTCTCGCCTACCCACATCGCCCTGACCCACGGGCATGCCGATCACATCGCCGATGCTGCCGCCGTCGCGACCCGGACCGGTGCCGAGTGCGTCGCGATCGTCGAGGTTGCCGACTGGCTCGAAGGCCAGGGGGTCGAGAAGGTTCACGATCCGAACCTCGGGGGGACGGTCCGGTTTCCCTGGGGCTCGATCAAGCTGGTCCAGGCCTTTCACACCAACACGATGCCCGGCTCCGAGGAGCGGCTCTTCAGTGCCGAGCTCGGTGTGCCAGTAGGCACTCCCGCGGGCCTGATCATCGAGTTCGGTGGGCTGACCTTTTACGACGCCGGGGACACCTGCCTGTTCGGCGACATGGAGATGATCGGGAGGCGCCACGAGGTCGATGTCGCCCTGCTGCCGATCGGCGGCCATTACACGATGGATCGCGAGGATGCCGCCTATGCGGCCGAGCTGATCGGGGCCCGGAAGGTGATCCCGATCCATTACGAAACATTCCCGCCGATCGAGACCGACGTGGGGGCCTTTGCCGCGGAGCTCGCCGGCAAGGGCATCGAGGCCCTCGTCATGGAACCCGGCTCGACGGTCGAGCTCTAGGTTCTGAGCGACTCCCCGTTGGGGCGGATCAGCCGGCCGGGATCGACCCGACTGGGGCCGACTGGGGAGTCGGAAGCGGTGTCGGCGTCGGCGGCTCGGCAGTTGGCGGAGCAGGCGACGCGGTCGTAGTCGTAGTGCCGGTGGTCGGCTCAGTAGGAACGGTGATCACCTCGGCCTCGACCTGTCCTCCGCCCGCCGGTGCGGCCAGTTCGGATGCTTCGACGGCTCCCGTCTCGGGCTCGACCACCGGCTCGGCTTCGACCGGGGCCTCGACAACCGGGACTTCGGCTACGGGTTCGACGGCGACCAGGACCTCCTCGGTAACCACTGCCTCTGGGGCGGTGATGGCGACTGGCTGCGGCGTGGTCGGCTCCTTCTTGGCGGTCGTCAGCGTCGGTGCCGGCTCGACCGGGTCGGACTCGACGACGACGTTTCGTACCTCGACCGCTCCGGCGGTGATCACGGCTGCAGTTGCGAGGCCGGCGACGGCTTTCATCCCGACCGCCCCGCCGATCGCGCCTATCCCGGAAGCTGCACCGGCTGCGGAGCTGGCTGCAGCAGCCCCGGCGGCCGAACCGGTGGCGACCGATCCGGCACCGCCTGCAGCCGTCCCGGCAGATCCCGCGCCTCCGAGCCCTAGCTTGCCGAGGAAGGCCGCCTTGAGGGCAACGATCGGGCCGATCGGCATGATCATCGCCAGGACTTTGGAATCGGACTTGAGCTGCTTGCGGAAGGCGGCGCAGGACTCACAGTCCTTGACGTGTCGCCGGACCGGACCGGAGGCCTTTGCCAGCCCCTCGGCCGCTTCGGCCAGCTCGACTCGGACCTCGCCGCAGGTGAGCATCCTCGCCTGGCTTGCCTCTGCCAGTGAGATCCTCGCCCGGACGAGGAGCGACTTGACGGCCGGCACGGTCGTCTCCATCGCCTCGGCGATCTCTTCGTAGCTCATCGCGTCGATCTCCCGGAGGAGCAGGGCGGCCCGCTGGGTCTCGGGAAGCTTGGTGACGTCGTTGAGGAGCTGGCGGAACTCTTCCCGGTTGTGGACCTTCTCGGCGGTCGAGGCGGCCTCGACCATCGGCACCATGTCCATCGACTCCTGGGCCTCGGCCTTCGGACGGCGAAGGTGGTTGAGCGAGCGGTTGCGGGCTATCCGGTAGAGCCAGGGCTTGAGGTTGATCGCCCGGTTGTCGGCGAGCATCGCCCTGTAGGCGTTGACGAAGACTTCCTGGAGGACGTCCTCGGCGTCCTCGGTCGACCCGAGCATCTGGCGGCAGAAGCCGAGTAGCCTGGACTGGTAGCGGTCGACGATCACGTCGAAGGCGCCTGGGTTGCCAGCCCGGACCATCGCAACCAGCTGCTCGTCGCCCTTCATCTTCAACAGGGGCGACTTGCGGGCCAGGAGCCCTTTCTGTGCCGCAGTACTAAGCGCCGAGGCTTCCACGATCTATCTCCCTCTGGAAGATGGCAGGGTCATCTGTCGAAACACCTTAGAGAGCGAGTTGTAGCGCTTCCTAAAGAAAAACCGGAAAGGCCTCCGCTACGGGGTCGCTACGACCGCCCGATCCCGCTTCCCACGCCCGATTCGACCGCCTTCTAGGATCGTCGAGCCCGGATGGCGGAACGGTAGACGCGGCGGCCTTAAAAGCCGGTGTCCCGAAAGGGGCGTGCGGGTTCGAATCCCGCTCCGGGCACTGCTTTCGCCGTTGCGCCCCGATCCTCCGGGAACCGACCGGGCCAATCGTCGAATAGGGTTGCCCGGTGATCGCGAAGGGGGTTGATGAATGTCCGACGAGCTGACCACGGATGATTCCCGGCCGCGGAGCGGCTGGGTAAAGCTGACGACCTTCCTGGTCGGACTGTTCACCGTCCTCGCCCTGATCACCTCCTGGCTCGACAGCCAGCTGCTCGACACCAACCAGTGGGTCGACACCTCGAGCGAGATGCTCCAAAACCCCGACATCCAGTCGGCAGTCGCTGCCTTCGCGGTCGAGGAGCTCTACGCCAACGTCGATGTCGAGGCCGAGCTCAAGCAGATCCTCCCGAAGGACCTGAAGGGACTCTCCGGCATCGCAGCGGGCGGCCTCCGACAGGTCGCTGATCAGGGGGCAGAGCAGGCGCTCACCCTGCCGCAGGTCCAGAGTGCCTGGGAGCAGGCCAACCGGGCCGCCCACACGACCTTCATCGATGTGGTCGAGAACAAGAGCCAGGTGCTGACCACCGGAAATGGGCAGGTCGAACTTCAGCTCCGGCCGCTGATCATCGCGATCGCCGACCAGATCGGCCTCGGCAGTCAGGCCCGCCAGAACATCCCTGCTTCGGTCGGTTCGGTCCAGGTGATCGATTCGAAGCAACTGGAGACAGTCCAGAAGGTCGCCGGGGCACTTCAGGGATTTGCCCTGATCTTCTCGTTGCTATTGGTCCTGCTGGTCGCCCTGACCGTCTACCTGGCCCGCGGCTGGCGTTGGCTCGCCCTTATCTGGGCCGCCGGGGGGCTGGTCCTCGGCTCGATCCTCGTCCTCGTGGTCAGGGCAATCGCCCAGGGGTACGTGGTCGATGCACTGGCGACGCCCGACCTCTACCCGGCGGCGAATTCGGCCTACTCGATCGGGACCCAGCTCCTCACTTCGTATGCCTGGACCACGATCTGGGCGGCGGTCTTCCTGCTCGTCCTTTCCTGGCTTGTCTCCCCAGCCTCCTCCTCGGTGTCGGCTCGCCGCTACCTCGCCGTCCCGTTCGGTCGGTTCCCGGGAGCGACCTTCGGCCTGCTCGGACTGGTCGGCCTGGTCTTCCTCCTGACGGGGGCTGGCAACCAGCGGGTCTTCCTCGTCCACCTTCTGATCGTGATCGTGCTCGGGGTGGCCGCGTACCTGTTTCGCCGCGAGCTGGTCGCCGAACACCCGGAGGCCGACGCCCCCCAGCTCGGTCACCTGGTCGAGAGCGGCAAGGAGAAGCTGCACAACCTCTGGTCGCGCCGGCCGAGGGAGATGCCGGGGAAGGGCTACTTCGAGGAGCGAAAGGCCCGGAAGGCCGAGGCTGCGGCGAGCGCCGCGACCCCGGTTGCTGCCAAGCCGGCCGCCGCGGACGACGAGACCGGGCGGCTCGAGCAGCTCGAGCGGCTCGGCAAGCTCCACGACACCGGGGTCCTCTCCGACGAGGAGTTCGAGGAGGAGAAGACCCGGATCCTCGGTCCCGAGGACTAGTCAGGACTCAGGCGCCGGATTCGGCCGCTGAAAGGGCCGAGCCATAGAGGATGTCGTGCTCGGATACCTCGATCTCCTCGAGGTCGAAAGCCCGCATGACCTCGATCAGGATGACCAGCCCGGCGACGATCGCCTGGGCCCGGTCCGGATGGATACCGGTCACTTCGCGGCGTTCGGCCAGGTGAACCGAGGCGAGTCGCGAGAGCCATGTCTGGACCGTCTCGAGGGTCAGCGGATGGCCCTCGACCGCCTTCGGGTCGTAGGGCTCGAGCGCCAGGTCGACGGCCGCGAGCGACGACGGTGTTCCGGCAACCCCCACCGCCCGCTCGATCGGGGGCAGGGCGACGCCGGTCAGGGCCTCCTCGAGTCGGTCGTGAACGTCGGATGCAAGTGCATCGAGCTGGGCCGCGGTAGGTGGGTCGTCGGCCAGGAACCTCTCGGTGTGGCGGACGACCCCGATCTGGAGCGATGCGTGGAATCCGATCTCGCCACCGGTCCCGACGACGACCTCGGTCGAGCCCCCACCGATGTCGCAGACCAGGATCGAACCGTCGCGGCCACCACCCGAGATCGCGCCGAGGTAGGTCAGTTCGGCCTCGCGTTCACCGCTTAGGACCTCGGTGTCGAGTCCGAAACGCTCCCGGAGCTCGGCCACGAAGGCACCCCCGTTCGCGGCATCCCGCACGGCCGAGGTGGCGACCACCGACACCGGCGCGGCGACCAGCGCATCGATCCGTTCCAGGTACTGCCCGACAACCTCACAGACGTCCTCGATCGCCTCGGCCGAGAGGTTGCCCGAGTGGTCCACCCCGCGACCCAGCCTGGTCACCGTCGAGATCCGCTCGACCTCCTCGAGCCCGGCCTCACCGACGTCGGCTACCAGTAGTCGGGTCGAGTTGGTGCCGATATCGATCACGGCGACCCTGGTCGACTCGGGCGGGCTGGGTGGCGACTCGGACAAGGCGGCAAGGCTACCCGCTGGTGGGCCGATCGGACTCCGGGACGGCAGCCACTCGGCCAGTCAACAGGTAACCTGACCGGGTCAGCCGAGCTTTTCGAGGGAGAGGAGGGGAGTGATGGTCGACGACAACCTGATCGTTGGTGTGGTCTTGCCGGCTGCGTTGGCGGTG
Organism: uncultured Solirubrobacterales bacterium; assembly: GCA_903891285.1. Classification (GTDB taxonomy): domain Bacteria; phylum Actinomycetota; class Thermoleophilia; order Solirubrobacterales; family 70-9; genus 67-14. The sequence goes on along the minus strand of CAITDZ010000146.1, from coordinate 4,782 downwards.
ATCATGTTCACCCTCGGCCTCGGGCTGACCCTCGATGACTTCCGGCGGGTTTTCGTCTTCCCCAAGGGGGTCTCGATCGGCCTCGTCAACCTCGTCCTGATCTCCCCACTGCTCGCCTTCCTGATCGCCGACCTGCTCAACCTCGATCCGGCGATGGCATTGGGGCTCGTCCTGCTGGGGGCCTCACCCGGGGGGACCTTGGCCAACATGTTCACCCACTTGGCCAAGGGCGAGACCGCCCTATCGGTGACCATGACCGCGATCTCGAGCATCTGCTCGGTGGTAACCATCCCGCTTTTCCTCACCCTGGCCAACAGCTACTTCGACGCCGGCAAGTCGCTCGACGACGTCAACATGCTGACCGTCGTCTTGAGGACCTTCCTCATTACCGTGCTGCCACTCAGCATCGGCATGTTCGTCCGCTCCCGCTCGCCGGTCTGGGTCGATCGCTACCAGCCGACCTTCATGAAGGTCTCGGTCGTCCTCTTCTTCCTGGTGGTGCTGGCTGCGATCCTTTCCGAACTCGACCTGATCCAGGAAAACTTCTGGCGGGTCGCAGCCGCGGCGCTTTTGCTCAACATCCTCGCGATGACGATCTCCTTCACGGTCGCCCGGGTCGCCCGGCTCTCGGACCGCCAGGCGACCGCGATCGCCATGGAGCTCGGCATCCACAACGGCACCGTTGCGATCGTCGTGGCGGGGATGATCAATGACGAGCTGATGATCCCGGCCGCGGTGTATGCCGTGTTCATGTATTTCACCGGGAGCGCGTTCGCCTATGTGATGGCGAAGAGGAACTCCCGTGGCGAGGTCCCCGAGGCGGCTCCGGCCGAGGAGCCGGCGTAGGCCGGATTGGGTAGCGGGACGTTGGCCGGATCCCTCGATGGCGCCGTTGCCCTGATCACCGGTGCGAGCAGCGGGATCGGCGAGGCGACGGCGCGGTCGCTGGCGAGCGAAGGCGCAGCGGTATCCCTCGTAGCCAGGAGGCGTGACCGGCTCGAGGCACTTCTTCAGGAGATAGAGGCAGCGGGTGGCCGAGCCCTCGTGGTCGAGGCCGACCTGGTCGAACAGGACCAGGCGACAGGGGCGGTCGAGCAGACCGTTGCCGAGTTCAGTCGGCTCGACATCGTGGTCAACAACGCTGGGCTGATGTTGCTCGGGCCGATGGCCGATGCCCCGACCGAGGAGTGGGACCGGATGATCGACCTCAACCTGAAGGCTTTGCTCCACGTGACCCATGCTGCGATCCCGCACCTCAGGGAAGCCGTCGCCGACTCACCCAGGGGAGCCGCTGACCTGGTCAACATCAGCTCGATCGCCGGCCGGAAGGTCCGGGCCGGGATGGGCGTCTACAACCTGACCAAGCATGGGGTGGGGGCCGTATCCGAGGCCCTTCGCCAGGAGCTGACGAGCGAAGGGATCCGGACGACGATCATCGAACCCGGCATCGTTGCGACCGAGTTGACCGACCACATCCGGGACGAACTCCGGGAGGGAGTCAAGGCGGCGATCAGCCAGATCGAGCCACTCCAGTCAGAGGACATCGCCGACGCGATCCTCTGGGCAGTTACGCGTCCCGGCCACGTCTCGGTCAACGAAGTACTGATCCAGCCGACCGCCCAGACCGGGTAACCGGTCGCTTCCCTGGCCCGGCGAATTGGGTGGGCAGGCTGCCAGCCGGTGCTAAACTCGCGTGTCCGCCGCGGGGTGGAGCAGTCAGGTAGCTCGTCGGGCTCATAACCCGAAGGTCGCGGGTTCGAATCCCGCCCCCGCTATTCCCTCTGGCGTGCAAGGGCTCCGATCCAAAGCCGAAATGGCGCCGGGAGCATGACTTTCCTGACTGATCCGATTGCCCACTGTGTTGGTTTGTTAGCGTGATCGAGGTCGTACTGCCCCAGGAGTGAAGTTGTTGCTCCCGGCTCGATGGAGCGAGCCACCGGGGCGGATCTGGAAACGAGATCCATGGAGGGATCAACATGAAGAAAACGAAACGCGTAGTGGCGTCGCTTGCTGCGATCGCCGCCGTATTCACCGTCGGGACCCTGTTTGCTTCCGGCGCGTCTGCGGCAGACACCTGCCCGGACGGAGTGGATGGCTGGGTGAAGATCGATGATGTGCCCGGTGGTACCCAGACCACGTACGGCCTGAGTCCGGTTGGCTCGCTGGTCACCAACTCGCCGTCGACCGGGCGGGTGACGGTGTATCTGCCTGCCGGCTGGACGGCCGACGTCTGCGTCAAGGGCGCGCTTGAGATCGTCCAGGAGTACGGGCTGGGCAATGGCGACAGCACCTCGGTAGCCATGATGACCCCGAGCGGAAACCCGGCGGACGTCTCCCACGTCTCCTACCGGCTCCACGAGCCCGAGATATCGGAGTGGTGCAGTCCGGGGTTCTGGCGGAACAACTACGGGGCCTGGCCGGCGACGGGGTACTCGCCGACCTCGATCGACAGCGTGACCGGCGTGTCCTTCGGGACGATTCTCGCCAACCCGAAGACCTACGCCCGAACCGGCGACTACGAGAGGATCGCCGACATCCTGTCGGGCGCCCACCCGGATGTGGACTTCACGGGTGAACGTACGCCAGATTCATGTCCGCTCGCCGCCGACGAAGCGGAGACGCTAACGGCCAGCAAGGCCAGGAAGGCGAAGCCAAAGGTCAAGGCAAAGAAGGCCAAGGCGAAGGCCAAGAAGGTGAAGGCGAGAGCAAAGGCAAGGGCGTAGGGGAGCCAGGTGCACCTCTAGAGCCTGCGGGGAAAGGCCGGGTCATCTAGGCCCGGCCTTTTTCCTGCCAGCTCGACCCCGGTGCCTTGGCTGGTCCGGAAGGAAGGTGAGCCCGGTTCAGCCGTCAGCCAGGGGCTGCCTCTGCGTCACCCGCCCCAGCGGAATCCCAGTGGAGCTGGCGCTGGGGCGAGGGGACTCGATGGCAGGTCCGGGTTCAGCGGATCGGTGTTGTAGCCGGATGGCGCGGTGTCGTTGGGCGTGTCGGGGTGAAAGAGTGAGGCGAGGTACTGGATCTGACCGCGGCCTGGCCCGAGTTCCCACTGGCCGCCGCCGTAGGCACCTATTTCTTCCCGCTCGCAGTAGTGGTAGGCCGCGAACAGCTCCTCGAGGGTGCCGAAGCGGGACGGCTTGATGTTGACCATCCGGGGCTTCCAGGGAGTTGCCTCGATGTCGGCGACCGAATGGATCGGTGCATCCCAGGTGATCCGGTCGGCGACTGGGTCGAGGATCGGTCGGGTCTCCTCGTCGACGTCCGGATCCTCCAGCCAGGCATCGGGGAAGGCCTCGATCAGCCGACTGTAGAGGTCGGGGTCGGTCTCGACGTCGACCGGGGTCCCCGAGTAATAGCCCTTGAGGTCAAGCGAGTCGACCGCTCCGGTGGAGGCCAATTCGGCGATCAGCTCGTCGGTCCAGTCGTTGGTCGGGTCGAGCTTGAACCTGAGGCCCGGGTGGGCCGCGAGGCGCTCGGCGAAAGGCTCGATGGTCGGGGGCGCCCCGTTATCGTCGGACTCCAACCTCATCGAAACGACGAAGGTGACCGGACTGGGTTCGATCCCGAGGACTCCGTGGAGCGACTCCCCGGCCTGGCGGAGGGCGAGGTCGAGTGCGGCACTCTCGAAGGCCCAGCGCCGGTAGGAGAGGTAAACGTCCCAGGTCGGCTCGACCGGGAAGAGCTCGAGTCCGTCGAGGAGCTGGGAGAAGGATTCGATCGTGAACTCCCCCGAGAGGTCGAGCGCCTCACCGGACTCCTGAAAAGCGAGCTGGTCATCCGTCCCGTAAGAGACATCCTCACCCACGCCCTCCTCTCCGGCACCGGCTAGTCGGATGACGGTGGTCAGCCGCTCGAAGTCACCGCCTGGCCTCTCGAAGCTGAGGCCCTCGAGTCGGTGGCCCTCGACCTCCAGCGGGAGTCCGGCGATGCGCTCGTAGAGAGGATCCTTCACCGGATCAGGTTAGCCGCCCGACGAACCCGGGGAGGGGAGGGGCTGGAATAGGATCGCCCGCGGTGACCACGAACTTCATGCTGAGGAGAGCAGCAGCGCGGAGCGAGCTGGATTCGGTGGCGCCAGCGAGCGGCGGCGTGGTGGTCCGGTCTTGAACTTCCTGATCCAGGTCGGGCTGATCGAGCTGGCGATCGCAGCACTGCTCGGCTGGGCGGTGGTGATCCGCTCCGAGAAGCCGGAGTGGATCGAGCGGATCGGGATAGTCCAGCCGCACCGGATCCTCCAGATCCACCTCGACTACATAATGATGGGGTTGATCGCGATCGGGGTCGGAGTGGTCCTCCCCGACATCCCCGAGATTGCGGCTTACCTGCTTGCCTTCGGCACCTTCGTCAACCCGTTGCTCTTCGTCCCCCTGGCCTTCTCGAAGGAGGCCGACGGGAAGCTCTGGTACCGGGTCACCACGGTCACCTCGTTCGCGGCGATCTCGGTAGCCCTCGTCTGGGCTGCGATCCTCGGCCCTGGCTTCTAGCCGGCTCCTCGGTTACGGAGCGGCCGGTGGGCCGGGCAGCGCGAATGGGCAGAGCGGCAGCCTGAGTGGACTCGGTTGCCTGCCGGTCACGATGAACCTTGTGATCGGGTCGTTCACGCAGGAAGACTCGACCGAGGTCCAGTTGACGTGCTGCCAGCCATCGAACCGGACCACGCCGGCCCGGGGGAAGGAGGAAGACATCTGGGCCGTCCAGGGAGCAGGGGTCGCCCCGTCGCCGGTCGAGCCGGAGATCAGCACGTTCTGGGACCGCCGGGCGATCCGTGCGAACCTGGGCGCGCTGGTC
>CAITDZ010000145.1 GCA_903891285.1 uncultured Solirubrobacterales bacterium | reverse complement strand
GCCGGGGCTGCGGCGGCCAGGGCCACGACTGCGGTAGTAAGAGCTGTGCGCAACATCTGCCTCTCCTCGTTCGGGTTTCTCTTACCCGGCAAACCCGGCGGACCCCGCGAGGTTGCGCTCCCCGCGCCTGGAGTTTTCGCGCCTTCAATTCTCCCGAGCCGCAACCGACCGGTTGCGGGGGGTTTGAGGGAGGAGTATCTTCTGAGGCTGCGTTCGAGGAAACGGGGGATCGATGATCAGGAGACGTTCAGCAGGCCTTAGGTGGGCGGTGACGGCCGGAGCGGCCGCAGCTGCGTTAGCCATCTTCTCGGTCTCTTCCGCTGCTGCCTGGCTTACGACCACGGACCTCTCAGCGACTGGTCAGGACGCAGAGCTCCCTGTGGTTGCGACCGGTGCCGACGGGACGACTGCGGTCGTCTGGACTCGCTCAGACGGAACCAATGACCTCATCCAGGTAGCGATCCGCGCGCCCGGGGAGAGCACCTTCGGTGCGCCCAAAACCCTTACCCAGACCGGGCTGAATGCCGACTCCCCGGACATCGACGTGGCCGACGACGGAACCGTCACCGTGGTTTGGGCTCGCGATAACGGCAGCGACGACATCGTTCAGGTTTCGACTCGGGAAGCCGGTTCGAGCAGCTTCAGTGCACCGGTTGATCTGTCGGCGGCCGGTGAGAACTCGGGTTTCGCGCAAGTCGAATCCTCAGCGGACGGTACGACGACCGTCTCATGGATCCGAAATGGACCCTCCTCGACCCTGGTACAGGCAGCAACCCGCCAGGCCGGACGGGACGACTTCAGCTCCCCGGTCACGCTGGCCTCCACCGGTTCCCCTTTCTTTCCGAGTCTTGCCGTTGGTGACGACGGGACGACCGTCATCGCCTGGAATGAGAACCTTTTCTTCGGAGGGGCCATCAGAGCCTCGATCAGGGAAGCGGGTTCCAACAATTTCTCGGTTCCGATCGAGTTGACTCCGGCCGGAGCGCTCGCAGCAGCCCCGCAGGCTGCGATCGGTCCGGACGGCCAGGTCACGGTCGTGTTCCTTCGCGATCCGGGTCCTGAACTAATCGTCCAAGAGGTAACCAGTGCTACGGGGTCGGGAACGTTTTCTGCCCCAGTCGACCTTACGGCTACGGGCCAGAACGCCCAGACACCCGATGTGGCAATTGCCCCCGACGGCTCGACGACCGTCGTCTTCGCCCGCTCGGAGGGGGGGAACGTGCTGGCCCAGGCCAGAACCAGGTCAGCCAGCGATTCAGTTTTCGGTGCCCCGGTGCTCCTCTCGGCGAACGGTCAGGACGCCAGTAACACGCGGGTGGCGATTGGTGAAGATGGGTCCTCTACGGTGGTCTGGCTCCGATCGAACGGAACCAACTTGGTAGTCCAGGCCGCGACCCGGGCAGCTGGCGGAAGCACCTTCTCGTCCCCGGCCGACCTTTCTGCGGCCGGTCAGTCTGCCGGACCTCCCTCAGTTTCGGGCGGTCCCTGCGACAGCTACTCGACGGTCGTCTGGGCCAGGTCGAATGGCACGAATCAGGTGGTGCAGCAGGCGAGCGAGGCGACGGCCGTCTGTGAACCCAACCTGGCCAGCCTGAAGGTGAAGGGACCAGCCAAAGTGAAGCGGAAGAAGAAGACGATCTACAAGGTGACCATCACGAACAACGGCGATGGAGCCGCCACGGGGCTTCGCCTAAAGGCGCAGGGCAGGGGGGTTAGCGCTTCCAAGACGGCCGGGCAGATAGCCGCAGGGACGGGGAAGACCGTGAAGATCGCTCTCAGGTTCAAGAAGAAGGGCAAGGCGAAAGTGGCCTTCACCCTCACCTCGGCAAACGCAACCAAGAAGGTCGCGAGGAAGACCGTCCGGGTCCGGTAGTCGGATGAGGACGGGACCGGGGTCCCGTTGCCTTTCTGTGGATGTCGCCTGAAAAGGAGCCCATCGAAAAGACCGGGGCGAGGAACCCCGAAGAGGAGCGCGAGCGGGGCGACGGTCCCTACCCCAGCGGGACGGCTGCCTTCGATCGGGTCGTCTTCTTCACCGATGCGATCTTTGCGATCTCGATAACCCTCGCGGCGGTGACGATCGGGGTTCCGCAGATCGATGGCCCCGTCACCGACGCCTCCCTCTGGCAGGCGATCCAGGACAAGGGCAAGAACTTCTTCGCCTTCGGTTTTACCTTCATCTGGGTTGCCTTCTACTGGCGGGCCAACCACAAGTTCACCGACCGGCTCGCCGCGGTCGACGGCCGCTACATCGGAACCCTTCTCCTCTACCTTGCCTTCATCGCGCTGCTGCCGATCGCTACCGGCACCCTCGGTGAGTACACCAACGCTGTGGCCCTCAGCCTGTTCCTGGTGGCGGTCGCGATCATCAGCTCGCTCGAGGTGGTCCTCCTCACCGTCGCCTGGCGGGATCGACTGCTTGCCGAGCAGCTGAGCCGGATCGCCTACCGAAAGGAGGCGATCTCATCCCTGACCCCGGTGGTGATTGCGCTCCTGGCGATCCCGATCGCCTTCCTCTCGGTGTGGGGCGCATTCGTCTTCATGGGCGTCGGTGTCGCTGCCCTCGGGGCGGCGGTCGCCCGTCTGCTCCCGGACGGCTGAACCCGGCACCTCTCAGGAGGTCAGGTGCCCCAGCGCGCCCATCGCGCCTTTTCACGGAGGAGGGCCTTCCGCTTGGCCGCACTGCAGGGAGCCTTTCGCTCCGACGCTGGGAAGCCGAGGGACCGTGAACGGCTGCGTGGGCACCCCTTGGTGGCGAGCTTCCTGAGTGCGGCTCCCGAGATGTGCCAGCCGGGAGTCGTCTCGTTGAGTTCCCAGATCGCACCGATCAGATCGCCTGAGCCGAACAGATCGACAGCGACGAGGTTCGGCAGGCGACCCCTCACGCCCTCGCAGGCCCGGGCCCGCGCGACGACTGCATCGCGGGCGTTGACCAGGGGAGCGTCGGCAGGGCGGGGCAGGCCGACCGAGGTCGAGACCCAGTTGTTCATGAGGAACATCGACCCCGTGGCAGGGCCCCTGTTCGGGCGGCAGCTGGATGCGAGCCGGTCCGGTGCGGTCAGGTCCGCTACCGAGGTGAAGCTGTAGGGGGTCTCGATCAGCGCCTTCTCGTAGGCGAGGTGGTACCACGGGATCGTCCCCGCATCGAACTCGGCCAGCATCACTACCCGCTGGTTGAGGCTGATCATTCGCGACAGGGAGGGAAGGGATTCGATCGACCCCCGGTAGAGGTACCTGTCCAGCCCGCTCTCCTCGACGGAGCGGGCAAAGTCGTCCGGGGTGATCGAGTCCTGGTTGATGAAGACCAGGACTTCGCGCGGGTTTGCCTTCAGGAAGGAAGCGACCTTCCTGAACTCGGCAACCAGCGGGGAGGCCCCCCAGACGCAGAGCGAGTGGCAGAGGTAGGTTTCCGCCCCCTCGGCGGCCCCCTGCTCCGACGGCACGTTGTCGACCTTGCCATCGGTCCGGGGGCGTCCGTAGTAGGTGTCGACGAGGAACGCCCTGACACCCTTCTTCAGCTGCGAGGGGATGTCGAGCTTCTGGTTGGGAAAGAGCCAGCCGAGGTCAGAGGCCGACATCGAGTTGTGGGTCCCGGCGATGACGGTCTGGCCGAGGGTCTTCCGGCAGAGGTCGCTCGAGCCGTTGCAGGGCCGGGGAGGTGCCGAGTCCGCCTCGCCAGGCAGCCCGCCGACCAGGACGAGTGAGATAGCGAGGGTGCCGAGCGCGAGCACCAGTCGAAACGGCAGGTGGCGGCTCGTCGAGGAAGTCACTTGGGTGCCCCCCGTTCACCATCGAGGATCGCGACGACCCTCGCGGGGGCAGCGCTGGCCCCGACTATCGGCAGCGGCAGGCAGGACACGGTGAATCCGGTCGGAGGGAGACTGTCTAGGTTGACCATTCGTTCGATCTGGGAGTAGGGGAGGTCGGCCTGGTGGGCTTCCCAGAAAACCCCCGTATCCCCCGATCGTTTCGCTTCCTCGGCCTGTATCCAGAGGGGGCGGTCCCAGCCCCATGCGTCGATTCCCATCACCCGGATCCCGCGGTCGAACATCCAACGGGTCGCCTCGGCCGTTACTCCCGGGCCGTGGGCCATGTATTCCGGGGAGTCGATCCAGCGGTCGCATCCGGTCCGGACCAGGACGATCTCGAGCGGGGAGAGCTCGTGGTCGATCCTGTCGAGCGCCATCTCGATGTCGTTCGCGGTCACGGCCTCGCCGTCTTCGCGTCCCGAGAAGTCGAGTACGACCCCGGGCTGGACGAACCACTCGAGTGGAAGCGCCTCGATCGTTTCCGCCGGCTTGCCATCGACTTCGGAGTTGTAGTGCCACGGGGCGTCGACATGGGTCGAGTTGTGCGTGCCGAACCGGGTGAAGAACTCATTCGCCCAACCTTCGCCATTCCGGAGCAGCTCAGGGCCCACCCCGAAGAGTTCCTCGATCACCCTTGCACCGTCGGCGTGATCCTGGAAGTCGATCTCGGTTCGGAGCACGTCGGGGGTCCCCTCGGGGCTCGGAACGATCGGGGCCGACAGGTCGATTACCTCCACCCGACGACTATATGACGGGCCAGCGCCACCTGTGCAGTTCGGCAATAGGATCGGGGGCATGGACACGATCCCGGCCGGGATGACCCCGGTGATCCGTACCGGCCTCAGGGCTACGCTGGCCCTCCCGGGTCCGGTGCTAGGGAAGATGACCGACGAGCTTCCCGAGGGGGCCGAGCTGCTCGCCCCGGACCAGCGATTCCTCGCATCTTTTCTCGGCAAGGCTGGGGCAGAAAGCGTCGAGGGGATCCCCGTCGAGCTCCAGCGGGAGCAGACCGACGGCTCCGCGGCGATCGTCGGGGACCGGGTCGTGACCAGAGGCCTCACCGTCACGGAACACGAGGTCGCCGGGGCGGAGGGTTCCCTGAGGATGCGGCTCTATCGCCCCGATTCCCTGGGGGACCGCCCGGGGCCGTTGCTCGTCTGGTTCCACGGAGGCGGCTGGGTCGTAGGCTCGATCACCTCCCACGACAGATCCCTTCGGGCGCTGGCGTCGCAGTCGGGTGTGGCAGTTGCGACCGTCGAGTACCGGCTCGCCCCCGAGGACCCCTGGCCGGCGGCCCCGGACGACTGTCTCGCAGCATGGAGAGACATCAAGGCCCGTGCGGCCGAGTTCGGAGCCGACCCCGAGCGAGTGATGGTCGGGGGTGACAGCGCCGGGGGCAACCTCGCCGCAGTGCTCTGCCTCGAACTCAACTGGGCCGACGAGCCGATGCCGTTGGCGGCGATCCTGATCTACCCGGTCACCGATCTCGCCGGTAAGACCGACTCCTACCACCAGTTCTCGACCGGCTTCTTCCTTTCCGAGGAAAAGATGAACTTCTACCGCGACTGTTACCTGCCGGACGATGCCGACCGCCCCGACCCACGGGTCTCCCCGCTTCGGGCTCAGTTGCTTCGAGGTCTTCCACCCACCTATGTCGCGACCGCGGCTGCCGATCCGTTGCGCGACGAGGGCGAGGCGTTTGCCGGGAGGCTCCGGAAGGAGGGGGTCGAGGTCGACCTCGAACGGTTCCCGGCGATCCACGGGTGGTTCAACATGACCGTGTCGCCGACCTCGCGGAACTCCCTGGGTACGGTTGCGAAGAAGGTCGCGGCACTCTCCGCCAGCCCGGCAGCGGTCGTCTGAGCGTCTCGCGGCCGGGGAGACCGGCAGGGCACCCAATACGATGGCCGCGAGGGTGCCCCTCTCCAGACGATGTCCGAGACTGGTGAACAACAGATATCGGTCGTCCTCCCGGACGGCAATGAACTCGCGCTACGGCCCGGTGCAACGGGCCTGGACGCTGCCGAAGCGATCGGCCCCGGCCTCGCCCGGGCTGCACTCGCGATTCGCGTGGCCGGAGAGACGAGGGATCTCTCCTCCAAGCTCGAGGATGGGGACCGGATCGAGGTCGTCACGGACCGCGACCCCGAGGCCCTCGACCTGATTCGCCACGACGCCGCACACGTGATGGCAACTGCGGTCCAGGAGCTCTACCCGGGGACTCAGGTGACGATCGGCCCGGCGATCGAGGGCGGCTTCTACTACGACTTCGAATTCCCCGAGGAGGTGACGATCACAGACGCGGACCTCCCCGGGATCGAGGAGGCGATGCGAACCCACATCGCGGCCGGTGAAGGGTTCTCGCGCCGGGACGTGCCGGTTGCCGAGGCCCTCGAGATCTTCGAGGAGCAGGGTGAGCGCTACAAGGTCGAGCTGATCCAGGACCTGGTCGCGAACGAAGGGGTCGAAACCGTCTCGCTCTACCGGAACGGTCCGTTCGAGGACCTCTGTCGGGGACCCCACGGTCCCTCGACCGACCGGATAAAGGCGGTCAGGCTCGAATCGGTCGCCGGTGCCTACTGGCGGGGTGACGAAACCCGCCAGATGTTGACCCGGATCTATGGCACCGCCTTCTTCTCGAAGTCCGACCTCGAGGACCACCTGGAGGCCCTCGAAGAGGCCCGTGCAAGGGACCACCGCCGGCTCGGTCCGGAGCTCGGCCTTTTCATGTTCAGCCCCGTCGCTCCGGGAATGCCTTTCTGGCTGCCGAACGGGACCGTCCTCCTCCGTCTGATCGAAGCCGAAGTCCAGGAGCAGCTGGACCGGCGCGGCTACCGGGAGATCTCGACTCCGGAAGTGATGGACGAGTCGCTATGGAAGAAGTCCGGCCACTGGGAGAACTACGAGGACGCGATGTACTTCGTCGAGGTCGACGAACGTCGGTTCGCCCTCAGGCCGATGAACTGCCCCGGGGCCTGCCTCGTCTTCGGCTCGGAGCGCCACTCCTATCGAGAGCTGCCGCTCAGGCTGGCCGAGTTCGGCCAGGTGACAAGGAATGAACGCGAGGGAGTCCTCCACGGGCTGCTCAGGGTCCGATCCTTCACCCAGGACGACGCCCACGTCTTCTGCACCGAGGAACAGATCGAGGCCGAGGTGACCGACATATGCGAGGCGATCGACCAGCTCTACTCGCGGTTCGGATTCGACCAGGTCGAGGTCGAGCTCTCGACCAGGCCCGCAAAGTCGATGGGGACCGACGAGCAGTGGGAGAAGGCCGAGGCGATGCTCGCAAGCGCGCTCGATCGCCAGGGACGGGAGTACAAGGTCAATCCGGGGGACGGGGCCTTCTACGGACCGAAGATCGACTTCCACGTGACCGATGCCCTGGGGCGTTCATGGCAGCTCGGGACCTGCCAGCTCGATTTCCAGATGCCCGAGCGCTTCGACCTGACCTACACCGACGCGAATGACGAGCAGGTACGTCCGGTGATGATCCACCGCGCCCTCCTCGGGTCGATGGAGCGTTTCGCCGGGATCCTCGTCGAGCACTATGCGGGCCGCTTCCCGGTCTGGCTCGCTCCGGTCCAGGCGATTCTCCTGCCGGTCTCGGATAGCCAGAACGGCTACGCGGCAACGGTCGAGGCCGAGCTCCGGGAGAAGGGCGTCAGGGTGATCACCGACTCCCGGTCGGAGTCGGTCGGTCGCAAGATCAGGGACGCCGAACTCGGTCGTTACCCGTTCATGCTGGTGGTCGGCGAGCGGGAGGAAGAGTCCGGGCAGGTCGCAGTCCGCTCCCACGAGAAGGGCGAGATCGGATCGATGACCCTGGACGATTTCTGTATGCTCACCGCCAGTTGAACTGCCTAACCAGCCATACGAGGCCCTGGGGATCGCTCCGTGCTTCCCGTCCGGCCCCCCTCCTCGCTTGATTTCTCCACAGGTTTCCTGAAGTGGCGCTGCCCCGCAGGTTCGACCGGCGTCCCCCGGATCGGGACAACACGCGCATCAACGAGCGGATCAGGGTGCCCGAAGTCCGGCTGATCGGGGCCGACGGCGAACAGGTAGGGATCGTCGAGACCGACAAGGCGATGGAGATGGCCCGAGACGCCGACCTCGATCTGGTCGAGGTGGCCGCGGGCGCGAAGCCGCCCGTCGCCCGGCTGCTCGACTACTCGAAGTACAAGTACGAGCAGGAGCAGAAGGAGAAGGCCGCCCGGAAGCACCAGACCCAGGTGAACGTCCGGGAGATAAAGCTCAGGCCCAAGATTGCCGACAACGACTACCGGACCAAGCGGGGCCACGTCGAGCGCTTCCTGCGTCAGGGCGACAAGGTGAAGGTGACGATCATGTTCCGCGGTAGGGAGCAGGCCCACCCCCAACGGGGGCGTGACCTGCTCGATCGTCTCGTCGAGGACCTCGGGGACCTCGCCGAGGTCGAGAGCGCACCACTACAGGAGGGCCGGAACATGAGCATGCTGGTCGGCCCATCGAAGGAGGCCCTCCGGCAGGCCCGGGCCGATTCCCCGCCGGACGGTACGGAGGATGAAAGCCCCTCCGACACCGGTGCACCGGCGACCGGAGAGGTCGCCGAGGATGCCCCGGACGAAGCGGCCGCCGGCTAGTCCTCGGCAAGCACTTCGGCGGCACGAAGACCGGCCCGACCGTCCCAGAGTGGCGGTGGACTCACCGCTTCGTCGGCCCGGGAGGCCAGTAGCCCGGGTATCTGTGGGATCTTCCCGGGGTCGAGTCCCAGAAGGGTGTTGGTTCCCTGCTCGACGGTCACCGGTCGCTCGGTGTTGTCCCGGAGGGTGAAGCAGGGCACGCCCAGGTAGGTGGTCTCCTCCTGGATCCCGCCCGAGTCGGTCAGTACTGCAGCGGCATCCGCCTCGAGCGAAAGGAAGTCGAGGTAGCCGACCGGCTCGGTCAGGACGACCCCCTCGGGTTCGGCGCCCAGCTCAGCGATCATCGCCCGGGTCCGCGGGTGGACCGGGAAGATCACGGGCAGCTCCTTCGCAACCGCGCTGAGGGTCTGGATCGCCTCACCGAGAAGAGGACCGTCGACCAGGGCCGGGCGGTGCAGGGTAACCAGCAGGAAGTCGCCCGGCTCGAGACCGAGGGAGTCCGCCTTCCCGATGGCCCGGAAGCGTTCCTCCAGCCGGACGAGGGTGTCGATCATCGTGTTGCCGACCAGATGGACCCAGTCGGGATCGATTCCCTCGTCGGCAAGGTTCCGATCGGCCTCCTCGGAGTGAGTGAACAGGACCTCGGCCAGGTGGTCGGTGAGGATCCGGTTGAGTTCCTCCGGCATCGTTCGGTCACCGCTCCTCAGGCCGGATTCGACATGACCCACCGGAATCCCCATCTTCGACGCGGTCAGGGCCGCGGCCGCGGTCGAGTTGACGTCCCCCGGGACGAGGACCAGGTCCGGTGCTTCGGCCTCCAGGACCGGCTCGAGGCGCTCCATCACCCTGGCGGTCTGGAGCGCGTGGCTGCCGGAGCCCACTTCGAGTGTGTGGTCCGGCTGCGGCATTCCGAGCTCCTCGAAGAAGACCTCCGACATCATTCTGTCGTAGTGCTGGCCGGTGTGGACGATCACCTGCTCCGTCCCCGGCAGGACCTCGGCGATCCCCTCGACCACCGGGGCCATCTTTATGAAGTTCGGCCTGGTGCCGAGGACGTGCAGCACTTTTGGTGGTGCCATCGGTCAGGCAGGGTATCCCCAGAGGGCGGAGGCTCCCTTGCCCGGGGCGGGACCCGGACACCGGGATTTCCGATTC
>CAITDZ010000144.1 GCA_903891285.1 uncultured Solirubrobacterales bacterium | reverse complement strand
TCGACCTTGAGGGAGAGTCCGTATCGCTTCTCCCAGCGGTCCGGTATCCGGTCGCGATTGACGTCCTTCGCCAGCGCGGAGACCGGAACCGAAATGGCAACCAGGGTTGCCAGGGCGGCGATTGCGATCGCGAGCTTTCCTTTCCTGCCTTTCATTCCTGTTGCTCCTTTCCGCGCCGCCCCCTTGGGTCGGCTGATGCGGTTTGGTTGACCGGAGGCGGGGCCGTAAGGGCACCCTCTGCCTCCCTCTCGAGAAGAAGACCCCGGGGCCTTTCAAAAGTCACGGGAGGCCAGCGATCGAGCCTCCAGCCGAGGGGCTGCCGGGTGAATGGGGTCCGGTCCGAACGGACCGAACCTTCAGGGAGTTCGAGTATCGATCAGGAACCGGGTCGGCCGGGGGGCCTGGGGGAACCGCCGCTTGAACCGCCACCCGGGGTGCTTCCCGAATTGCCTGGACTGCTTCCAGAGCTGCCGCCCCCACCGCTCGATCCCCCCGAGCTGCCGGAGCCTCCCCCTGAGTTTCCGCCGGAGCCACCCGAGTTGCCGGAGCTGTTGCCTCCCCCACCGCTCGAACCTCCGGAACCACCGGGGCTCTCTGGACGACCTCCACCGCCCGAGCCACCCCCGCCACCGGAATTCCCGGGGCTCTCTGGGCGACCTCCACCGCCGGAGTTGCCCGGGCTGCTGCCCGAGTTCCCACCGCCACTCGAGCCGCCCGAGTTTCCGGGGCTCTCGGGGCGACCGCCACCGGAGCCGCCGGAGTTGCCGGGACTCTCTGGCCTGCCTCCTGAACTTCCGGAACCCCCACCCGGACTAGTCGGGCTGTCGGCTGGCTTTCCGGAGCCACTCCCAGATGGAGGCGTTCCCTCAGGGCGACCTCCATTTCCGGAGGAACCCGGCCCGCCGGAAGGGCGGGCCGGCAGGTCGTCCGAGCCCGGCCGTCCACCAGAGCCACCGGGAATTACCGAGGGGGGGCCGCCTCCGGGTCGCGGACCCGGAACGAGGATCTCGGAGCCCGGGCCCCCCACGGCCTCCAGGACCACTTCCTCGTCACCAGGCCCCCTGACCACGATCCGCCCATCCGAAGTCCGCACGACCGAGCCACCCTCGAGGGTCCTCGCTCCAGACTCGGTGACGATCACGGGGTTACCCCTCGAATCGAACTCGAGCTGGACCGAACTCTCGACCCCACCCGTATCGGCCGCGACCGCGGAGGAATCCCGGTCCCCCTTGACTATCCGTTCCTCGACCGCGACGCCAGCCGCCACCGTGCCGGTCGCGACCACGGCGACGGCGGCGATCTTCGCCGCGCCACCGCTCGCCAGGCCGGCGAAGATGCCACCCGCGCCGACGGCCGACCCTCCGGCACCACCGACTGCCCCGGCGGTCGCGGTTGCTCCCGCCGCAGCCCCGGCCGATGACGCGGTGGCAAAGGCACCGGTCAAGTCCGAGGCGATCCAGATGATGAAGGGGGCCGGAATCAGGGCGCCAAGGGCGTTCCTCAGTCCCGTCCTCGCCCTGAAGATCAGCTGTTTGGTCGCGCCGGTCGAGATCGCGAGCTCCTGAGCGATTTCGTCGTGGGTGTAGCCGCCGAGCTCGCGCCCAACGATCGCCTCTCGCTGAGCCTCCGGCAGTGCCGCCAGGGCCGTGACCAGGTTTTTCAGATCCTCCCTGTTCTCGGCCTCACGCTCCGGTGTCGAATGCGAGACCTCGGTACCGACCAGCTCTGTGTGTTCATGCTTCTTGCCGTCACGGATCTCGTTCAGCGCCGTGTTCTTGACGATCCGGTAGAGCCAGGCCTTCGGCTCCTGTACCTCCTCCGTCGCCATCGCCCGGTGGGCCTTGACCAGGGATTCCTGGACCACATCCTCTGCTCGATCGGCGCCAACGATCGCCCCCGCAAAGGCGACGAGGGGGGTCCGGTAACGGTCGACCAGCTCGTCGAAGGCAGGATCCACCCCGCGCCGAAAAAGGTCTGAAAGTCGTTCGTCCGATTGCATCCTGAGCGTCGCCCTCGCGAGTCTGGGTGCGGTTTTCGTGGCCTTCTTATGCGGCATCAGTCATTCAGCCTAGCGGCATACGGCGGCCCGAAATCCGAACCGTTCGGAAATGAGACCCAGAGGAGGCGGAAAAGTCACGCTGTTCTTTCCGGCCTGTCTACGCCCCGAGCGAGGCCGAGACCAGCCCGACCGCCCGCTCGACGTCCGCGTCGCTCGAATCCCACGAGGCGACCAGCCGAACCAGCCCATGATCACCCAGTTCGAAGAGGAGGGGACGGTTGGGACCGGAGGCATCGACGAAGAGACGGGCGGCTTCGAGGGGCAGGGAGCAAAAGACGATGTTCGCTTCGACCGGCTGGGCGATCACTACCCCTTCGAGCTCGGAGAGCCTCTCGGCCAGCAGCGAAGCGATCCGGTTTGCATCCCCGGCAATCGCCAGGCCAAGTCCGTCAGTCATCAAGGCGTTCAGCTGGGCCGAAACGAAGCGGGCCTTGGCCGGAAGTTGGAGGGAGCCCTTCTGCCAGATGCCGAACCCCTCGGCCAGGTCGGGGTCCGCGAACACGACGGCCTCACCGAAGACCGTTCCGTTCTTGTTCGCCCCGAGGCTCAATACGTCCACGCCGTTCGCGGTGGAAGCCTCAGCCAGGCCGGTCCCGAGCGAGGCCGCCGCATTGAAGATCCTCGCTCCGTCCATGTGGAAGGTGAGTCCGTTCTCCCTGGCGAACCGGGCGAGGTCGGCGATCTCTTCCGGTCGGTACACCGTGCCGAGTTCGGTGGGCTGGGAGATCGAGAGGACCGCTGGCCAGGGGACGTGGGGAAGGTCCGCCCGGTCGACCAGCCGGGTCGCAGCCAGCTCGGGGGTCAGTTTGCCGTCGGGCGTCGGCACCCCGAGCAGCTTGAGACCGGCGATCGCCTCAGAGGCTGCCGTCTCGTCGATCGAGATGTGGGCGGTCTCGGCACAGATGACGGCCCGGTGGGGCGGGGCGATTGCCCGGAGGGCTGCAACGTTGGTCCCGGTCCCGTTCAACATCGGGAAGATCCGGGAGTCGGTGCCGAACTCGGCCCGGGCGATTTCCTCGAGCCGGGCCGTCTCGGGATCATTCCCATATGCCGGGACGTGGCCTCCGTTGACACCTCTGATCGCCTCGATCACTGCCGAATGAGCACCGGATGCATTGTCGGAGGCAAACCCCCCGCCGTTCGTCGCCTGGTCGACCACGGGTGGAGCGTAGAGCGCCACGACTCCCGCTACGGCTGGCAGCATCTGTCGAATACACTCGACCGCTGCCGGGGGAGTGCCCGAGTGGTTAAAGGGGACTGGCTGTAAACCAGTTGGCTCTGCCTACGCAGGTTCGAATCCTGCCTCCCCCATGGCCTGGCCAGGTCGTCGCCTTCCCAGCCGTCCCGGGTGACCTCGCCGACGCAACTTTCCGTCCATCCGGGGCGTCCTCCCTCCGTCCGGCAGGACATGGCACTGTGTGATCGAAATCACTAACCTGCAGAGCGGTTTCCCTGCAACTAGTCAGACCAAGAATCTCCGTTACTGAACTGAGGAGGAAGAAGTAAATGCTCGAAAACCTCGAAGTGACGAGCCACCAGGAGACGTGGCTCTGGATCGGGACGGTCGGCATGGCGCTCGGCGCCATCGTGATCCTCGCCCTTGGAAGGGGTCTCGGTAAGCACTCTCACCACGCAGTCGCAAGCTTCTTCGTCTGCGCAATTGCGGCGTGCTTCTACCTGTTGATGGCCTTCGGCCAAGGTGACGTGATCGTCTCGCCGAACGACCTGTTCCTGACCCCGATCGAGAGGATCGAGGATGCAAGGCTGGTCTATTTCGCGCGCTACATCGACTGGGTGTTCACCACCCCGCTGCTGCTGATCGGGCTTATGGGAGTCGGGCTCGCTGCCCTCACCCAGGCTGGTGAGGCAATGCGTGAGCGGGCCGGTCTGGTGGCCGGAGTCGTCGGCGCCGACATCCTGATGATCGTCACCGGTCTGTTCGGAGCGCTGTCGCTCGACGACACCCACAAGTACATCTGGTTCGCCGTGAGCTGCGTCTTCTTCCTCGGTGTCCTGTTCGTCGTCTGGGGCCCGGTCCGGGCTGCAGCCAAGGCGCAGGGCGGGGAGATCGGAGCGCTCTACGACAAGCTCCTGGCGATCCTGACCGTGCTCTGGTTCATCTACCCGATCCTCTGGCTTCTGGGGACCGAGGGAACCGAGACGATCAGCCTGAACGCCGAGGTCACGGTGTTCGCGATCATCGACCTCCTGGCCAAGGTCGGCTTCGGCATCATCCTGGTCACCGGGGTAAAGAAGCTCTCGGGCGCCGGAGCGTCGGCTTCGGCACCGGCGGGTTCGGCCACCCAGGCCAACTAACCCGACCCCGAAGAGAAGTCCTAGAGGCCCGTCCGGTGAAAGCCGGGCGGGCCTTTCTCTTGCCGGAGCCGGATGGGGGTGCTACCCGGCTTCCCGGAGGGCCTGGGCCTCGGGGAGGAACTGGAGGCGACGGAGCGCCGAGGTCTCGATCTGCCTCGCACGCTCACGGGTGATCCCGAACGCCTCACCACACCGTTCGAGCGTCCTGGGGGGCTGGCCGTCGAGTCCGTAGCGCATCGTCAATAGCTGCCGTTCCCGGTCGGGGAGGGCGGCGAGCGTACGCCTTACGGACTCACCCCTGATAGCGAGCGATGCCCTGTCGAACGGTTCGGGCGACTCCTGATCGGGCAAGAGGTCGCCGAACTCGGACCCATCCTCCCCTTCCCCGACCGGCGATTCGAGAGAGATCGGGGCCTGACCGAACCGCCTGACCTCCCGAACCTGTGACGGGGTCCACTCCAGTTCGATCGCGATTTCCTCAGGGTTCGGCTCCCGCCCGAGGCGCTGGACCAGCAGCCGTTCTGTCGAGCCAACCCGGTTCAGCTTCTCGACCATATGGACCGGAATCCGGATCGAGCGGGACTTGTCGGCGACCGCCCGGGTCACGGCCTGGCGGATCCACCAGGTCGCGTAGGTCGAGAACTTGTATCCACGCCGGTAATCGAACTTCTCGACCGCGCGGATCAGGCCGAGCGAGCCTTCCTGGATCAGATCGAGGAAGCTTAGGCCCCTGCCCTGGTACTTCTTGGCAATCGAGACGACCAGCCGGAGGTTCGCCTCGACCATCTGCCTCTTGGCCTCCATGTCACCCCGCTCGATCCGCCGGGCAAGCGCCACCTCCTCCTCGGCCGTGAGCAGTCTGACCCTGCCGATGGAACGGAGGTAGAGCTTCAGCGCATCGAGCGAACCCTCCTCACCGGGCTCGATCCCATCGAGATCGAGGGGCTCTTGTGGCTCGGCGACCTCCCCGCCAGCGACTCCTTCCTCGACGATCTCGGTCTCGACCTCCAACCACTCCTCCCGATCCTCCCGGGCCGTCCCTAAGCGACACCGGTGGAAGCCCGGATTCTAGTCCCGGAGGCGACCTCGCGTGGGTCCCGATCCAGCCTTTTTCTGCGCCCGGCACCCCAACGGCCGGAAAGGGCTACCCTTCACCTTCAGGAGCAAGGAATTTCCTACGCCCTTTCACCAGCGAGCCACCAATGAACCCTGAAACCGCCCTGCCCCGCGAAGGGGTGGACGTCCAGGCCGGAAAGCCGGCGACCCGCGTAAGCCTGTCCCGGGTCGGGGTTACCGGTGTCGAGAAGGTCCTGGCGATCGGGGAGAGTGGCAACTACCACGCCGGGCTCGACTGCTTCGTCGACCTCGGTCCCGACCAGGCCGGAGTCCATATGTCGCGGTTCGAGGAGATCGTTGCCGAGGCGATGGAGGAGGCAGCCGGTGAGCGCCAGCTCCGCGCAGAGCAGCTGGCGGCGAAGGTGGCCGAACTAGTCCGGGAGCGGCAGGGCGGGATCCGTGCCGAGGTCTCGGTCGAGGCGAAGTTCGCCGAGAAGATGCCGGCCCCGGCCTCGGGTATCGAGACCCAGGAGATCTACACCCTGCTCGGCCGTGCCGTCGCATCCCGGGAGCGGACCCGGATGGTCACCGGGGTCCAGGCCCAGGGAATGACTGCCTGCCCCTGCGCCCAGGAGATGGTGGCCGACCTGGCGAGGGAGAGGCTCGGGGAGGCCGGCTACACGGGCGACCAAGTCGAGGAGATCGTCAACACCGTGCCGATCGCGACCCACAACCAGAGGGGGATCGGGACCCTCTACCTCGGCTGTGCCGAAGGGACGACCGACGAGGTCGACGCCCGGGATCTGCTCCGGCTGGTCGAGAGCTCGATGAGCTCGGAGATCTACGAACTGATGAAACGGCCCGACGAACTCTCGGTCGTCGCCAAGGCACACTCCCAGCCCCGCTTCGTCGAGGACTGCGTCCGGGAGATGCTCCGGCAGGTGGTCGAGACCTACCCCGACCTCGCCGGCAATGCCTTCGTGATGGCCAAGCAGGAGAACCTCGAGACGATCCACCGACACAACGTGGTCGCGGAGCGCTACGGACTGCTCAGCGACATTCGCGCCGAGATCGGCGGCGACGGCCACAACCACTCCCACCTGACGATGTCGGAGTGGCTCGAAGGTCCGGCCAGCTGAATTGGCCGAGAGCTTTCCTCCCCGCCTACCCCCGACCTGAATCCGGCCGCCGGCTCGCCATCCGGCGCCTAAGGCCGAAGAAGTAGTCGAGTCCGCTGACCACCGTGGCGACCAGGGCCAGGTAGACCAAGACCCAGACCGCGGTCGGTGCCGGGTCGAACATGATCAGGCCGAATACGGCAGCTATCTGGAGCACGGTCTTGACCTTGCCCATCCAGCTCGCGGCGATCACCAGTCCGTCCTCCGCCGCGATCGCCCTCAGGACCGTGACCGCAAACTCCCGGGCGATTATTACCATCGCGACCCAGGCGGGCAGGCGCCCGAGCGAGACCAGGGTGACCAGTGCCGCGACGATCAGCAGCTTGTCGGCCAGCGGGTCCATCAGCTTGCCGAAGTCGGTGACCGCGTCACGGGAGCGGGCGACGTAGCCGTCGAGTCCGTCGGTCGCGGCGGCGAGCGCAAAGACGATCGCGGCGAGGGTGTCGCCGTACGGGGTCTCCCCGAGGAGCGCGACCACCACTACCGGCACCGCGAGGATGCGGAGCAAGGTGATCGCGTTAGGGAGATTCAGCGGAACCATCGACCGGATCCTCGGTCCAGCGGCACCGGCGCCAGGCGGTCGGGCAACCGGTCAGGAACCGGTCTTGCCCTCCCCGGTGGCGGCCGATTCCTCGGAGGCCTTGGTCACCGGGGCGGCCTTCTCGGCCTCCCCCTCTGGGAGCTCGGACTTTTCCTCACCCGAGACGGAGTCACGGAAGTTCCTGAGGCTCCGTCCGAGCGAGCGTGCCGCCTGGGGAATCCGCTTCGGCCCGAAGATCAGGACCAGGATCGCCAACAGGATCAGCAGCTCGGGGATCCCGATCGAGGAGAGGAAGGCGGTTGGTGCAGGCATCGTTTACCTAGTGTAGGGGCCGTGTCTGGTGGAGGCGGGAGTTCCAGTCTGGCCGGGATCGAACGGGCAGTCGTCGGCTGCCGGAAGTGCCCGAGGCTGGTCGCCTGGCGGGAAGAGGTGGCAGCCGATCCGCCCAAACGGTTCCGCGGCCAGGATTACTGGGCCCGGCCGCTGCCGGGGTTCGGTGACCCCCGGGCCCGGATCCTCCTGGTCGGACTCGCCCCCGGTGCACACGGCGCCAACCGGACCGGCAGGGTCTTCACCGGGGACCGCTCAGGAGATTGGCTCTACGCGGCTCTGAACCGGGCCGGCCT
>CAITDZ010000143.1 GCA_903891285.1 uncultured Solirubrobacterales bacterium | reverse complement strand
GCGCGGGTCCTGGCAGCCGGGGGCGCACTCACCCTCGTCGTCCCCTCCTCGGTGAGCACATCCCCCGTCTACCTCCCGCGCACGGGGGCCAGGGCCCTGGGGATGAAGGCCGAACCAACCGGGAGTTCATGGCAGGGGGGTCGGGCAGGTGCGAGTGGGAACTGGTGGGGTAGGCAGGAGCACCTGCCTACCCCCCGCCTGTCTCAACGCGGTCGGGGCGTCAGCAAGGTCGACGGGTCGGAAGGGAAGGGTCGGGGGGCTGGTCTAGGGCTCGGGGTCGGTGGACCAGAGCCGGTCGATGAA
Source organism: uncultured Solirubrobacterales bacterium (assembly GCA_903891285.1). Taxonomy (GTDB): domain Bacteria; phylum Actinomycetota; class Thermoleophilia; order Solirubrobacterales; family 70-9; genus 67-14. Next base: position 10,524 of record CAITDZ010000143.1, on the reverse strand, counting down.
ACGCTGGTCCTCATCGAACAGCCAGCACTCCCCCAGCTTTCCGTCGAGCACCCGGTAGAGGAGCACCCGCCGGACCCGTCGAGGCGGGTCGCCGAGGTCCTCGATCGCGACCAGCGCCCCGAACTCATCTCCTGCCAGCACATCCTCGACCTCGATCAGCTTTCGCGAGGTACGGAAGGAGGCCTGGCCGAGGATCGCGAGTGCCGCCTCCTGGCCCTCGTGGGTACCGGCGAGTGGGCTCTCGCCCATGTAGTGGAGGACGAAGTCCTCGTGGTAGGAGCCGAGGACCTTCTCGGGGTCACCCGCCAGCCAGGCATCGGCGTATGCCCTCAGGACCCTCTCGGTCTCGGCTCGGTCGGCCATCAGCGAAGGGTAGAGGGCGCTCAGGAGAGTGGCAGTGGACCGGCCGGTGTCACCGCCTGGTCGGGGTCGTCTTCGAGGGCGGCAAGCAGGTCGGCGACCGGGCTGCCGTCGGGGAGGGTCAGGTCCGGGGCGATCTCGAGCAGGGGGACCAGAACGAAACGCCGCGTCGAGACCTCGCGGTGGGGGAGCGAGAGCCTCTCCGACTCGTATTCAGTTCCCCCCAGCAACAGCAGGTCGATGTCGATGATCCGCGGCGAGTGGCGCGGCAGGCCAGTCTCGCGGCCCATTTCGACCTCGATCGACTTGACCAGATCGAGGAGTTCTTCGGGACCGAGGTCGGTATCGACCGCGACCACGGCGTTGAGGAAGTCCGGCTGGTCGAGGATCTCGCCGACTGGCTGGGTCGAGTAGCCCGAAGAAACCGCCTCTACCGTCAGGCTCCGCGACCGAAGGAGCTCTACGGCCCGGGCCAGGTTGGTCGACGGGTCGCCGACGTTCGATCCAAGGCCGAGATAGGCGGTCGGCATCGGAGTGCCGCTCAGTCGCCGTCGGTCAGGGTCAGCTCGACCGAGGCGCCGTCCATCGTGAACGGCACCGGGGGTTCCGGCTTGGTCGCCCGGACCGTGACAGTCGAGACCGGATAACGGTCGAGGATCTCACGGGCGATCAGATCGACCAGCCGTTCCAGGGTCAGGCGACTCTCGACGGTAGCGAGGTCGGCGACCAGTTCGGCCAGCTCGCCGTAGTCGACCGTCTCCTCGACCCGGTCCGATGAGGTCGCGCCGCACTCGGGCACTTCCAGCTCCAGGTCGAACAGCATTCGCTGGCCGAGTTCGCGCTCTGCCTCGGTGACCCCGTGGTGGGTGTGGACGACCATCCCCTCGATCCGGATCGTCACCGGTGATGTGTCTCGATCGGTCATGGGCCTGAACGCTAGCCGGATGAGCTGGCCGTGCCGTCGCCCCGGGGATCGGCGGCCGAGATCTCCCTCTCCAGGGCCAGCGCCTGGAAGACGGGGGCGACGTCGTGCACCCGAACGGCGCTCGCCCCCTTTCTCGCGGCCACAAGGCATGCGGCGACGGTTCCCCCCACCCTCTCGGCCTCTCCCGATCCATCCAGGGAGCCGATGAACCTCTTGCGGGAGGGACCGACCAGGACCCGGTATCCGGTCTCGACGAACCGGTCCGTTGCTGCAAGCAGGGCAAAGTTGTGCTCGGCCGTCTTGCCGAACCCGATCCCCGGATCGATCCAGATCCTCTCCCGGGCGATCCCGGCCTCCTCGGCAACCCGGGCGCGCTCGAGCAGGAATTCGAGGACCTCCTCGACCACGTCACCGTAGACCGGAGCCTCCTGCATCGTCCGGGGCTCGCCGAGCATGTGCATCAGCACGACCTCGACTCCGGCCTCGGCACAGGCGGCAGCCATCTCGGGATCTCCCCGAAGCGCCGTGACATCGTTGACCATCGCAGCACCGGCACCTATCGCGGCCTCGGCGACCACCGCCTTGCTGGTGTCGATCGAGACCGTTGCCCGCTCTGCCAGTCGCTCGACCACCGGGGTCACCCGTCGTAGCTCCTCCTCCGGGGCGACTGGCCCGGCGCCCGGCCGGGTCGATTCGCCACCCAGGTCGACCAGGTCTGCACCTTCATCGAGCAGTTCGAGGCCGTGGGAGACCGCCGCCTCGGGATCGAGGTACAGGCCTCCGTCCGAGAAGGAGTCCGGGGTCACGTTGACGATGCCCATCACCCTGGTCTCGCCTCGGGTCAAAGCGAAGCCTCCACAGCTCGAGCTGCCCGCTTGCCCGATCGGATCGCCCCATCCATGTAGCCGGTCCAACGAGTCGCGACCTCGGCACCGGCCCAGTGGATCGGGCCGACCGGTTCAGAGAGCGCCCTGCCCCAGGACGTCCACGCACCCGGCGGCATGAATGCTCCGTAGCAACCAGCCGAGAACTCCTCGTTGGCCCAGCAGCGATCCACATAGGCGACCGGCTTCGAGGCCTTGTCTCCGAACAGGCGAGTCAGGTTCCCCACCACGAGGTCGCGTCTTTCGTTGTCATCCATCGCCCCCGCCCGATCGGCTGCCGAGGCCTCGAAGAACGACACCAGGACTCCGGGCGTTCCGGACGGCGGCGAGTTGTCGAAGACCATGCTGACCGGGGAGCCAAGGCTCGTCACGTTGCCGGAAAGCCCTTCCTCTCTCCAGAAAGGCATCTCGTAAGCGACCATCGCCTTCGTCGCCCTGCCGGGGAGCATGCTGGCCGTGAGGCCCGCCCGGTCTTCCGGAAGCGCCGGACTCCACTCGATCCGGCCGGTCAGCGCCGGGGGGACGGTGACTATCGCCCTCTGCGCCGAGAACGACTCGCCGATCGCCCCGACCCGGACTGCGTCGTCGTCACGGGAGATCGCCGAAACGGGCCGCCCCGTCAGAACCCGTTCGCCCAGGTCCTCGGCCATCCGCTCGGCTATCGCCTGCGAGCCACCGACGATCCGTGAATCCTGGGCGCCTCCCTCGGTCTCGAGCAGGGATTCGATCGAGCCACCCGATCGGGCGTAGGCGAGGAAGTGCAGCATCGATATCTCCTCGGGCTCGGCTGCCCAGACCGCATGTACGGCAAGACGGATCAGGTCCCTCGCCATGCCGGTCAAGATCGTCCGGGAAACCCAGTCGGCGACGGACATCGAGTCCCACCGGTCGGCATTGCGGGCAGTCCATGGACGGGCTGGATCCATGCCGCGCGAGAGGCGGCCGATCCGCTTGAGGGCGATCATCACTTCTGCTAGGGCGATCGGGTTGACCTTCGGGATGGTCCCGCTGTAGCGGCTCACCGATCCGCTGGAGTCGAACAGGTTCACCCCCTCGGTCCAGGTCGGGAAGGTCTCGAGACCGAGTTCGGCGATCAGCCCGAGGACCTCGTCCTGCCCTGGACCGACCCACTGACCCCCGAGCTCGACCGGCTCTCCCTCGAGGAATCCATTCTCGATCCGACCCCCTACCCGCTCCCGGGCCTCCAGAACAACTACGTCGAGGCCTTCTTCGACGAGGGAGCGGGCAGCCGAAAGTCCGGCGAGCCCGGCCCCAACCACGACGACGTCGGCATCCCTCTGGTCCACCGAGCCACTATCCCAAACCACCGGGAACCCCGCGCGGATGCAGGCCTGGATCCCGCTTTCTGGGAGGATCGCCGCATGTCCGACCTTCGGAGTGTCAGGGCGCGGGTCGAGCGCCAGAGGCGTGAGGTAAGGCGCCGTCGTGCCGTCCTTGGACTCTCGGTACTTGCAATCGTGATCGGGCTGGTGGTCATCCTCCAGGCCGGGGACTCCGGCGGAGGAGTGAGTGATGGCGGCCCCCCTGCCGAAGCGACCGTCTCGACCAGTGGCGACATCCTGATCCACTCCCCTGTCTGGTACCGGGCTATCGAGAACGGCGGCGGCGCTTACGACTTCGCACCTATGTTCACCGCGATCGAGCCTTACGTAAGGGACGTCGACCTATCGATCTGCCAGATGGAGACGCCTCTCACCTCGGGCGAACCGAGCGGTTATCCGTTGTTCGCCACACCCCTCGAGATCGCCAGCGACATCGAGGAGGCTGGCTGGGAGGCCTGCGGCACCGCCTCGAACCACACGCTCGACCGTGGCGAGGAGGGGGTGGTCGAGACGATCGAGACGCTGCGGGGCGAAGGGATCGAGACGACCGGCTCGGCCGTGGAGCCCGAGGATTCGACGAAACCGCTGGTCATGGATGCGGGGCGGATCGAGGTCGGTCTGGTTGCCTACACCGACTACACCAACACCGGTGCCCCGCCGGACGAGTCGACCCTCAACCTGCTCCCGCTCGAAGCTCCGGTCGGAGAGAAGAAGAGACGGGTCGAGCGCGACGTCGAAAGGACCCTCCAGGCCGGGGCAGACACCGTCCTCGTGATCATCCAGTGGGGAGATGAGAACTCGACCGAGCCGAACGAATCACAGCGTGAACTTGCCGAGGCCGTGACCCGGATCCCGGGGGTGGCCGCGATCTCGGGGCAGGGGCCCCACGTCGTCCAACCGATCGAGCGGGTCAACGGGAAGTTCGTCGCCTTCAGCGTTGGCAACCTGCTCTCGAACCAGAGTGTTGCCGCCGGTCTTCCGGCCGAGACCCAGTACGGCCTGATCGCCCTGTTCCGCTTCCGTTCGGACGGTGGCAAGACCGAAGTAACGGCCGTCGACTACGTCCCGATCTGGGTCAGGCCCGGCGACTACCTGGTCGAACCGGTCGGATGGGGGCTGAAGAACGACCCTGCGAATGCCTCCTACCTCCAGGCTGCCTGGGAGAGCACGGTCTCGATCGCCGGTGAGGGCCCGGGGATCCGACCGATCCCGGACGAGCTCTAGGCCCCGGAGGCTCACCGGGGGAGGTCTGGTCAGTCCGAGCGGTTCTCGGTGATTCCGCCGGCGTAGCCGGGACGGGGTGGTGCGGGAGAGGGCTCTGTCGTCGGAGTGTTGACCGGGTCCGGCTCGGAGGGGAAGTCCTCGATCTCCTTCTCCCTGGCTTCCTCCTCGGGCGGGAAGACCTCGGCTTCGCTCTTTCCCTCGAGCAGGGCGACGAACTGGTCGGCATCGATCGTCTCGCGCTCGAGCAGGATCTCGGAGATCCTCTCGAGATCCTCGCGATGCTTGTCGAGGATGTCGCGGGCGGTCTGGTGGGCGTTCTCGACTATTCGGCGGATCTCGTCGTCGATCTCGCGGGCGATCTCGTCGGAGTAGTCGGGCTCCGAACCCATGTCTCGACCGAGGAATGGCTGGCCGCGATCGTGGCCGAAGACTCGCGGACCGAGTCGCTCGGACATCCCGAACCGCATCACCATCTGCTTGGCGGTCTGGGTCACCTTCTCGAGGTCGTTCGAGGCACCGGTCGTGATCTCGTCGAACACGAGTTCCTCGGCCGCCCGACCGCCGAGCGTCATCGCCATCGTCTCGGCGAGCTCCGCCCGGGAGGTGAGGAACTTGTCCTCGGCCGGTAGCGAGATCGTGTAGCCGAGAGCCTGACCGCGGCTGATCACGGAAATTTTGTGGACCGGATCGCAGTTGGGCAGGACGTGGCCGACGATCGCGTGGCCCATCTCGTGGTAGGCGGTGATCCGCCGCTCCTTCTCGGACATGACCCGGGTCTTCTTCTCGGGACCGGCGACGACCCGCATGATCCCCTCTTCGAGCTCGATCTGGGTGATCTCCTTTCGACCCGAGCGAGCTGCCAGCAGGGCGGCTTCGTTGATCAGGTTGGAGAGGTCGGCACCGGTGAAGCCGGGGGTCTGGCCGGCCAGCGCGTCGAGGTCGATCTCCCCGGCAAGGGGCTTCCCACGGGAGTGGACCTCGAGGATCTGCTTGCGACCCTGGCGATCCGGCCGGTCCACCGCCACCTGGCGGTCGAAGCGCCCGGGCCGCAGCAGGGCAGGGTCGAGGATGTCGGGCCGGTTGGTGGCCGCGATCAGGATGATGTTGTCCTTGATCTCGAAGCCGTCCATCTCGACCAGGAGCTGGTTGAGGGTCTGCTCCCGTTCGTCGTGACCGCCGCCCATGCCGGCCCCCCGGTGGCGGCCGACTGCGTCGATCTCGTCCATGAAGATGATGCAGGGGGAGTTCTGCTTCGCCTGCTCGAAGAGGTCCCGGACCCGGCTGGCGCCGACCCCGACGAACATCTCGACGAAATCGGAACCCGAGATGGAGAAGAAGGGGACTCCGGCCTCACCGGCCACCGCCCGGGCGAGGAGCGTCTTTCCGGTACCGGGCGGTCCGTAGAGGAGCACACCCTTGGGGATCCGCGCACCGAGCGACTGGAACTTCTTCGGGTTCTGGAGGAACTCCTTGATCTCGTGGAGCTCCTGGACCGCTTCGTCGGCCCCGGCAACGTCCTTGAAGGTGATCTTCGGGGCGTCGACTGCCATCTTCTTCGCCTTCGACTTGCCGAAGCTCATCACCCGGGAACCGCCACCCTGCATCTGGTTCATCAGGAAGATCCAGAAGCCGAAGAAGAGCAGGAAGGGAAGGACGTAAATCAGCATCGAGAGGATCGAGCTGCCACCCGACCCCTCGACGGTCACTGCCACGTCGTTCTGGTCGAGTTGGTTGAGCAGGCTCTGCTCGGTGTTGGGCGGGTAGCCCGTCTCGAACTTCTCGCCGGTGTCACCGGATCCGGAGGCGTTGTCGGCATTCGCCGCGTCGGCCTTCCGGCCGGCCGGCTCCTCGGTCACCTCGAGGGTGTTGTCCTTGGTGTTGATGGTGACGTCGGCTATCTCACCGCGCTCGACCATCGTCAGGAACTGGTTGTAGGTGGGCGGCTCCTGGCCCGTGTCAGGGCTGATCACCCGCTGGGCCACGAACGCGAGGATCACGACCAGCAGAATCGGAAATGCCGCACTCTTGAAAAACCTCTTCAAACCGCTCCTTAGTCTCGGTCCGGAACCGTCGCCCCGCCTGCCAGATAGAGGTCTGGACGGCTTTCCAGCGTAGCAGGGAAGCGCCGCCGCGCCCGCAGCCTAGAGCGGCGGGGCGACGCCCTCCGGAAGGGTCGCAACGTGGTCGAGGTTGCGGTACTTCTGGGCGTAGTCGAGCCCGTAGCCGATCACGAACTCATCCGGAATCTCGATACCCGTGTACCTGATCGGGACATCGGCCCGGAGACGGTCCGGTTTCGAAAGCAGGGTGCAGACTTCGAGCGATGCCGGCTCCCGGGCCGCGAGGTTGCGGATCAGGTAGGAGAGTGTCAGTCCCGAGTCGACTATCGCCTCGACGATCAGGACGTCCCGACCGGTCACCGGATCGTCGAGGTCCTTGAGGATCCGAACGACTCCGGAAGAGTCGGCGGAGGAACCGTAGGAGGAGACCGCCATGAAATCGACCTCACACGGAATGGTCAGGGTCCGCATCAGGTCGGCGAGGAACACCGAGGCGCCACGTAAGACCCCGACCAGCACCAGGTCCCGGCCTGCATAGTCGGCACTGATCTCGGCCCCGAGCTCCCGTACCCGCTCCTGGACCTTCTCGGCGCTGACCAGAGTCTCCCCCACCCCGTTATGGCCGTTCCTTTCGGGTCCCTGCTCCATCGGCATCGGCAGTCTAGGTGCCGCGGCCGAGGTCAGATGACCCCTGGCGTCCGGGTGGCTCGGCGGTGAGGAGGATGTGGTTGGCGGTCCCCTCCCGAACCCTGAAGGACTCCGAAACGGCGATGCCGGGAACCCAGGCGATCTCCCCCGAGGCCTCGACCACGGGCCAGCCGGTGCGATGCAGCCGCGGCAGCCCCCTCTCCGACATCACGGTGGCGACCGGCTTCGACCCCTTCATGCCGAGAGGGCGGATTCGGTCCCCGGGACGCCAGGCCCTCACCGCAACCCCATCGCCGAGCCCCGATCGGTCGAGGGTTGCGACATCCGGCCCCCGCGGCGCCGAGACCGGCTCGAGCCGCTCGGCCCCGAAAAGCCAGCCGTCCCAGCCGACCGCCCCGGGGATGGTCAACTCCCTAGGTCCCTCGATCGACGATGCCTCGTCGGGTACCGCTTCGACCAACGCCAGCCCCGAACCGATCTCGATCCGGATTCCTTCTCCGAAATCGACCGAGCCCCCCTCCGGACGCCCCGAGAGTTCGAGAACCAGGGCCGTCCGGTCGATCGAAACGGGTACCTCCCGCCCACACGTCGCTCGGACGAGCTGCCGGAGGGCGTGACGGGCGACCGCCGGGTCGGCCTGCACCAGGGCCGCTGCCTCGATCGTTGGCTGGCCGTTCGGTCCTTCCCCGATCAGGGAGCCACCCTCGGCCTCGAGGAAGGTGGCCTCCTCTTCCAGTTCCGCGAGGGTCCGGAGGACGTTCCGCTCGAAGGCCGGATTGACCTCCTCGAGCACCGGCATCGCTCCGGTCCGGATCCGGGCCCGGGCGAACCCCGGATCAAGGTTCGAGGGATCGTCGACGAACGGAAGGCCCGTTTCCTCTACCGCTCGGCGAACCTCCCCCCGCCCGAGCGAGAGGAGGGGCCGAACGAGCAGCCCGCGCCTTGCCGGCATTGCCCGGAGCGCCCGGGTTCCGGGCGACGAAGCGAGCCGGTAGAGGACGGTCTCGACCAGGTCGGTCCGGGTGTGGCCGACGGCGATCCAGTCGAGTCCAAGTCGTTCGGCGAGCAGCGATGCCTCGCTATAGCGCACCGTTCGAGCCCAGTCATGGAGGTTTCCCTGACGCTCTCCCGCACGGATGGTGACCAGCTCGATCCCGAGCTCGGCACAGACCGCCTCGCATGCCTCCTGGTCCAGATCGGAGTCGGTTCGGAGTCCGTAGTTCACGTGGAGAGCGGCCACGTGATCCGGCCCGACCGCCCGCGCCAGTCCAGACACCAGCCCTACCGAGTCGGGGCCTCCAGAGAGCAGCGCGACTCCCTCGCTCCCGGACTCGATCAGACCCGATCCGAGGATCGCCCCTTTTAGCTTCAAGCCTCCGGCTCCGTCAGCCACGGACCTTGACCGAGAAGAGGGGGGTCGGTTCGGGGAAGCCCTTGAGGGGGACTTCGCCGATCGGTTCCAGCTCGATCTCCTCATGGTCCTCGAGCGAGTCAGCGACCGTGTCGGTAACCAGGACCTCTCCGCCGAGGGCCCGGTTTACGACCCGATGGGCGAGGTTGACCTGGCTGCCGAAGTAGTCCCCGTCGCGGAAGACGGCTCCGGCGTAGTGGACCCCGGCCCTCGGTTTGGGCCGGTCACTGAAGAACGAGATGAAGCCGACGGCCCACTCGGCCAGGGAGGCCGGGTCCGGGGAGACCACCATCACCTCGTCACCGATCGACTTGATCACCTCGGCCCTGGGCGGAAGGGTCTCGCGGACGGCATCGGTGAAGTTCTCGATGACCAGGAGGGCCTCGATGTCCCCCTCCTCTTCGGTGAACTGGGTGAAGCCGGTCAGGTCGATGAAGCAGATAGCGATCTTCACCTCGCCGATGTCGGCGCCAGAAGGGGCCTCGTCCTCCATGTGGCCGACCACGTCCTGCTCCATGAAGTACCGGAGGTAGCGCTGGTGAAGGTACTTGAAGAGCGGCACGGCGGTGGGCGCAGTGTTGGCCGCGATATCGCTCAGTTCCTCGGAGATGTCGCTGGCCGACATCCCGTCCCGGATCATCGGTTCGTGGACGAACAGGTGGACCAATCGAACCTCGGCATCGGCGATCCGGCGGACCGACTGGGCATAGATCCTGACCAGCTGGAGCACCGCCTCGAGGGGAAGGCCGGCCTCGGCCACCGACGCGAGTCGGGCGATCGCCTTGCGGTCCTCCTCGCTCAGGGTGCGATTCTCCCCGACCGGCGTTCCGAGCAGGTCCAACAGGCGTTCGACGAACTCCTCCTCGACCCCGGTCCGCTCGGCCGCCTCGGCGACCGTCATCTGCTCTGACTCATCGGCGAAGACGTCCTCGGCCAGGCCGACGGCGAGCCGGCCCTCGGCGGCAGCCTCGCGGAGATCCTCGAGCGAGTGCCCTCGGTCGCGCATCCGGGCGACTACCCTCGCCTGGGAGGCGGCCGCGCGCGTCCAGGTCCCATCGTCGAGTGGGACGATCCCCTCGTTGGCCCATCTCCTCAAGGTGTCCGTCGAGACGCCAGACCTGCGGGCGGCCTCGGTCAGGGTGATGGACTCGTCGCTCATGGGGATTCGAGGCTACCGCCAGCCGCCCCCGGCGGTGTCGCCGACCGGCAACCCGGGGACCAGACCGACCCCGGAAAACGACGGCGCCCGGGGCCGATCCGCCACCGGCCCCGGGCGCTGCCGTCCCACCTTCCCCTGATTCAGTCGCTGTGGCTCTGGGTTACTTCCTGGCCGTGCTCGCCGGTCCGGATGCGGATCGCTTCTTCGACCGGGATGACGAAGATCTTGCCGTCCCCGATCTCGCCGGTCCTCGCGTGCTTGAGGATGGTCTCGACGATCAGGTCCTTGTCCTCGTCGGCGACCACGATCTCGAGCTTCAGCTTGGGCCTAACGTTGACGGTGACGGTCGAGCCCCGGTACTGCTCGACGATTCCCTTCTGGCGACCCGAGCCCTTGGCTTCGCTGATCGAGATAGAGGGAAACCCCTTCTCGAGCAACTCCGCCCTGATCGGCTCGAACGACTCGTGCCTCACGAACGCTTCGATCTTCTTCATCTGGACCGCTCCTTTC
>CAITDZ010000142.1 GCA_903891285.1 uncultured Solirubrobacterales bacterium | reverse complement strand
CGGTACGAGACCAACGCCGCCCGGGTCGAGAATCGCGATGCGCTGAGGGAGGCGATCGAGACCGCGCTCGCGGAGCGGGGAGTGGCCGAATGGGCCGAAGTACTGAATGCGGCGGGGGTCCCGGCCGGTCCGGTCAACGACATCGAAGGCGGCTACCGGATGGCCGGGGAACTGGGGCTCGACCCGGTGGACGAGTTCGAGGGCATCCGGACGCCGGCATCGCCGATCGGACTCGTCGGGGAGCCTCCCGAGACCAGGCTGCCCCCGCCCGAACTCGACCAACACGGTGATGAGATCCGGGCCTGGCTCGGCGGTTCCTGACCGAAGCGCGCCGCTGGCCGGGTAGGCGGCCCGCGTACGGCAGACTGGGAGGATGGACTACGAGGCCCTGAGGACGTTCCTCGAGGAACGTGGCGAACCACCTTTTCGCGAGGAGCAGGTGCGCGAGTGGCTGGCCCGTGGCACGACCGGCTACGGGGAGATGACCAACCTTCCGGCCGGCCTTCGCGAGGAGCTCGAACGGGAGGTCCCGATCTCGACCCTGAGCGTGACCCGGACTGCCACCTCTTCGGACGGCACGGTGAAGGCGCTCTTCGAGACCGCCGACCAGAGGCCGCTCGAGGCGGTCCTGATGCGCTACCGCGACGGCAGGCGTTCGATCTGCCTCTCGAGCCAGTCGGGCTGTCCGCTCACCTGCACCTTCTGTGCGACCGGCACGATGCAGTTCGGTCGCAACCTGACCGGGGACGAGATCATCGACCAGGCGCTCCACTTCCGGAGGATCGAACCGATCGACCACGCCGTCTTCATGGGGATGGGGGAGCCGATGATGAACCTCGACGCCGTCTTCGATGCCTGCGAGAGGCTGCCCGAGGTCGGGATCGCCAACTCGAAGACCACTGTCTCGACGGTCGGCTGGCTTCCGGGGATCGAGCGGATGGTGAATGAAGGTCCGAACGTCCGGCTCGCCCTCTCGCTCCACGCACCCGAGGACGCCCTGCGCTCGGAGATCATGCCGGTCAACGACCGCTACCCGATCGCCGGGCTGATCGAGGCCTGCCTCGAGTGGCGGGTCAAGCGCAAGCGAAAGGTGTTCGTCGAGTACCTGATGCTGGAAGGGGCGAACGATTCACCTGACCAGGCCCGCCAGCTCGCCTCGCTGCTGGGCACGGGTCACGACTTCAAGGTCAACCTGATCCCGTTCAACCCGAGCGGAACCGGCTACACCGGCTCGTCGCGTGAAGCGATCGAAGCCTTCAGGCAGGCTCTGGTCCGGGCCGGGGTCCACGCGACGGTGAGGCTGACCCGGGGACGCGACATCGACGCCGCCTGCGGCCAGCTGGCCGTCCGCGAGTCGGTCGCCTGAGCGACGCCCGCCCGGCCTTCAGCCGCCGAGCAGCATGCCCTCGCCGGGCTGCTCGACCGGACGCCACGGCTCGGCCCAGTTGCAGACACCCTTGACCAGCCGGTTTGCTTCGGGCGGCCCCCAGGTTCCCGGCTCGTAGATGTAGACCTCCCCCGGGTCGTCGAGCAGGGGCTGGACGATTCGCCAGGTCTGGTCGATCGCATCGTAGGGGGTGAACAGGTTCATGTCGCCGCGGATCGCATCGTCGAGCAGTCGTTCGTACGGCTCGGGGTCGGTCCCCGGCTCCTTCTCGAAGAGGACGTCGAGGTCGGCGTCCTCGAACTTGTCCGAGCCCGGTCGCTTGGCGATGAACCGGAGGCGTGCCCCTGGGCTCGGGTCGATCCGGATCACCATCTCGTTGTGGCCAGGCAGGTCGGAGTCGGCGATCCCGGTCGGTGGCGGGCGCTTGAAGACGACCCGGATCTCGGTCTGCTTCACCGGAAGCTCCTTGCCGGCCCGGATGAAGAAGGGAACTCCCGACCAGCGCCAGTTGTCAATCCGGAGCTCCAGGGCGGCGAAGGTCTCGGTGGTCGAGTCGGGTGCGACCCCCTCGACCTCTCGATATCCGGCGTACTGTCCACGGACGCAGTGGGCCGGGTCGGCCGCCCGGACCGACTCGAACAGCTCGAGCTTCTTCGCCCGGATCGACTCGGTCTGGTTTCTGCTCGGCGCCTCCATCGTCACCAGGGCGAGCATCTGCAGGGCGTGGTTCTGGATCACGTCGCGGATCGTCCCGACCCGGTCGTAGAAGGCCCCTCGGTCGTGGACCCCGAAGTTCTCGGCCAGTGTCATCTGTACGTAGGCGACGTAGTTCCGGTTCCAGACCGGGTCGAGGATCAGGTTGGCGAACCGGAGGTAGATGATGTCCATCACCGGTTCCTTGCCCAGGTAGTGGTCGATCCGGAGGATCTGGTCCTCGTCGAGGATCTCGGTCAGGTCGGTCTGGAGATCCTCGGCCGAGGCGCGGTCGTGGCCGAAAGGCTTCTCGATCACGAACCGGGCGCCCTCGGTCAGGCCGGCCCGGTTGAGGTGGTCGACGATCCCGGCGAAGAGGGAGGGCGGCACCTCCAGGTAGAAGAGCGGCCTGGCGTAATCGGATAGTTCCTCGGCGAGCTTGGTGTAGGTCCCCTGGTTGTCGAAGTTCCCGGAAACGAACCGCATTCGGGCGGCGAGCCGGTCGAACACCGCCTTGTCGACACCGCCGAGCGCCTCCTCGATCGATTCCTTCGCCCGGTCCTTCATCGTCTCGTGGTGCCAGTCCGTGCGACGACCGACGCCGATGATCGGGCAGTCGAGCTTGCCCCGGGCCTCCAGGCGGTAGAGCGCCTTGAAGGTCATCTTCCTGGCCAGGTCCCCGGTTATCCCGAAGATCACCAGTGCATCGGTCACCGGTTCTCCGCCCTTTGCCCCGTTGGAAGACACGTCGACCGGCACCCTACCGCCTGCCGGACAGGCCGCATCGGGTCGGGTTTTCGCCACTATGATCAGCCGATGGAGATCGGGATCGTCGGCCTCGGCCGAATGGGAGCGAACATCGCCAGGCGCCTGATGCGCGACGGTCATCGCTGCGTCGTCTACGACGTCAACCCCGAGGCGGCGACCGAGCTGGGAGGCGAGGGGGCCGAACCGGCCGCCGACCTGGCCGCAATGGCCTCGATGCTCACCCCTCCCCGTGCAGTCTGGGTAATGGTCCCGGCAGGGGAGATAACCCGGAAGACAATCGAGTCGGTCGCCGAGGGGCTCGACTCCGGAGATGTGATCATCGATGGCGGCAACACCTATTACCGCGACGACATCGAAGTCGCCGCCCGGCTCGGGGAATCCGGGATCGACCACCTCGACTGTGGCACCAGCGGTGGGGTGTTCGGCCTCGACCGCGGCTACTGTCTGATGATCGGTGGTCCGAAGGAGGCCTACGAGCGGCTCGAGCCGATCTTCGCCTCGCTCGCCCCCGGCGTCGATGCGGCCGAGCGAACTCCCGGGCTCTCCGGTGACCCGTCCCCGGCCGAGCAGGGCTACCTCTACTGCGGCCCCGCCGGTGCGGGCCACTTCGTGAAGATG
>CAITDZ010000141.1 GCA_903891285.1 uncultured Solirubrobacterales bacterium | reverse complement strand
GATGCAAGATGTTCCAGGTGAGAGGCGAAGTCGCCCTGCTGGGCGAGGACTCCAATCCTGACCGGGTCAAGTTCGGGCCCCGGGAACGGCTCGCTACCAGCCTCGCTCGGCAAGTCTTCCGTCGTCGCCGAGTGCCGACATCTCGATACCGGTCATCGCATCACCCAATGCCTCGGAGGCGGCCGCAACCCTCTCTGGATCGGCGAAATGGGTGGTCGCCTCGACGATCGCCCGGGCCCTGCGCTCCGGGTCCTCGCTCTTGAAGATTCCAGAACCGACGAAGTTACCCTCGGCCCCAAGCTGCATCATCAACGCCGCGTCGGCCGGAGTCGCGATCCCGCCGGCGCAAAACAGGGGCACCGGCAGCCAGCCGCTGGTCGCGACCTCGCGGACGATCTCGAGCGGGGCACCCAACTCCTTCGCTGCACTCGGAAGTTCGGTTGCGCTCAAGGTCCCCAGCCTCCGGATACCCCCCGTGATCTCCCGCATGTGCCTGACCGCCTCGACGATGTTGCCGGTACCGGCCTCGCCCTTCGAGCGGATCATCGCCGCCCCCTCGCCGATCCGGCGGAGTGCCTCCCCGAGATCGGTCGCGCCGCAGACGAATGGGATCCCGAACTCGAACTTGTCGATGTGGTTTGCCTCGTCGGCCGGAGTGAGGACCTCCGATTCATCGATGAAGTCGACATCGAGGGACTCGAGGACCTGGGCCTCGGCGATGTGTCCGATCCGGGCCTTGGCCATGACCGGAATCGAAACGGCCTCCTGGATACCCCGGATCATCGCCGGGTTGGACATCCGGGCGACCCCACCGTCCCGGCGGATGTCCGCCGGTACCCGTTCGAGCGCCATTACGGCGCATGCCCCCGATTCCTCGGCGATTCGGGCCTGCTCGGCATCGACCACGTCCATGATCACCCCGCCCTTCAACATCTCGGCGAGGCCGGTCTTGACCCTGAATGTTCCCCTGTCGGCCATGAGGGAAATATAGATGGTGCGGCCCGGACGGCCCCGGGCGGAGTGCGACAGGCGATGACCGGACCGGAGCCCGTGCCCGGGCTACTTCAGTTTGTAGGCGCGTATCCGGTCGCGATGGGCATCCTCGTCACGGGAGTAGACCCCGTGGGCGAGGGCATGCACTACCGCCATCAGCGCCGTGCTCGAGCGGAAGAAGGAGGGGCTGTTCGAGGAGAAGTAGAGCGCCATGTCCGAGCGCTTGACGGTGTCGGAGAGCGACGCGTCTGCGATCGCAAGGGTCCTGGCGTTCCTGTGTTCGGCAAGCTTGAGCGCCCGGCCGATCAGGGCATGGGCACGGCCTGCAGTCAAGACAACGACGACCGTCTCCTCGTCGATCCGCCCGAGCCGCTGGAGCGAGGGACCGGCGGTCGAGGTGACGATCTCGGCCCGAATGTCGAGGAGACTGAGTGTGTGCCTGAGGTAGCTGGCGAAGAAGGCCATCTGGTCGGTGCCGACGATCACCACTTGGGAGGCCGAAGAGAGAGCTGCCACGGCCTCGTCGATCTGGTCGGGCTTGATCTTTCGTGCCGTCTCCTCGAGGTTGGCGTGGTCGGTGCCGAGCGAGGCCTCGAAGTCGGAGCGATCGAAGGAGAAAAGGGCTCTTCCCGATCCTCCTTCTGCTCCGACCGTCGCCCGGTACTCCTCTATTGCCGAAGCCTGTAGCTCGGGGAAGCCTTCGAACCCAAGGGCCTGGGAGAACCTCACTACCGTCGAGGAGGAGGTCCCTGCCCTCCGCGCCAGCTCTTCGGCAGTCAGGAAGGCGGCCTCATCGAGATGGTCGACGATGTAGCGGGCCACGTCTTTCTGGGAGCGCGAGAAACCGTCGAGTT
>CAITDZ010000140.1 GCA_903891285.1 uncultured Solirubrobacterales bacterium | reverse complement strand
TCCGAGTCGCGCAAGTTCGGCGAGGCGGTCCGTCGCCGGCTCCAGCGCGAGCCGGTCGCCTACATCCTCGGACGACAGGGATTCAGGCGCCTCGAGCTCGCCGTCGATCCGAGGGTCCTGATACCCAGACCAGAGACCGAGGGGCTGGTCGAGGTGGCCCTGGAGGTCTCCCCGTCGAGGGTGCTCGAGGTAGGAACGGGCTCCGGGGCCGTCGCATTGGCGATCGCCGACGAGCTGCCCGCTTGCGAGGTGGTCGCCACCGATATCTCCTCCGACGCACTCGCCTTGGCCCGCACCAACGCGGCCGAGCTGGGCCTCGCCGATCGGGTCGGGTTCGAACTCGGCACCTGGCCCGAGGGTGGCGGCCGCTTCGACCTGGTGGTGGCGAACCTGCCCTATGTCGACCGCGACCGCGAAGCCGCTTCGCTCCAACCCGAGGTCGCCTCCTGGGAGCCCGATCAGGCGCTGTTCGGCGGGAGGGACGGAATCGAGGTGATCGCTTCGACCCTCGAGACGATGTCCCCATCGGGAGTGGTGGCCGCGCTGATCGCCCTCGAGGTGGGGGCAGGGCAGGCCCCCGAGGTATCGGGCCTCCTTCGGGAGGTCGGGTTCGACCTGCTCGAGGTCCGCCCCGACCTTGCCGGAATCGACCGGGTGGTGGTCGGGCGGAAGTCGACCGGCCCCGGCTGAGATCATCAACCGATGCCCGTGAAGACCGTCTCGACAGCTATCGCCGATGGAGCTGCAGCACGCCAGGCGCTGGAGGGCTGCCTCTCCCAGGGCGGGGTGGCGCTCTTCCCGGCCGATGGCCTCTACGGCCTGGCCTGTGATCCACTCAACCGGAAGGCGGTCGAGCGGATCTACCGGATCAAGGGTCGTGACGACGGCAAACCGGCAGCGATCATGTACCTCTCGCCCCTGGCGATGCGGGAGCTGGTCAGGGACCTGGGCCAGGGGGTGGCAAGAGCGGTCGGCCGTCTCCTCCCCGGTCCGGTGACCCTGATCGTCCCCAACCCCCGACATCGCTACCCGTTGGCCTGCCGGGAGGATCCCGGGCGGCTTGGGATCCGGGTGATCAACGGTCCGTTGGAGGGGGTCCGGTTGCCGCTGTTCCAGACTTCGGCCAACCTGAGCGGCGAACCGGCTCCCAGCACCTTCGAGGGAATCGTGCCGGAGGTCCGCGACGAGGTCGACCTTGCGATCGACGGGGGCGAGCTGACCGGGCTCCCTTCGACCGTCGTCGACCTGACCGAATTCGACGAGAACGGCAACTGGACCGTCCTGAGGGACGGGGGGATGAGCAGGGGGGACCTGATCGCTGCCCTCGGACCCGAGTAGCGCCGACGCCTCCCCGATTCACTACGCTCGCGACGTGAAGATCGCGATGGCATCAGATCACGCCGGTTTCGAACTGAAGGAGACCGTCAAGTCCTGGCTCGAGGCGGAGGGGCACGAGGTGGAGGACGTCGGGACCTTTTCCGAGGAGTCAACCGACTACCCGCCCTTCGCAGCGCAGGCCGCCCGTCTGGTCGCCGGGGGCAGGGCGGAGATGGGGGTCCTGGTCTGTGGGTCGGGCAACGGGGTGGCGATCACCGCGAACAAGGTCGACGGAATCAGGGCGGTCAACGCCCATGACGTCAGTGAGGCCGAGATGGCCCGCCGTCACAACGACGCCAACGTGGTCACCCTGGCCGGGAGGCGGCTCGACCCGGAGGTGGCCGAGCGGATCGTCGAGACCTTCCTCGCGACCCAGTTCGAGGGCGGCAGGCACGAGCGACGGGTCGAGGAGATCACCGAGATCGAACAGGGCTGAGGCCCGCCGGGATCGGGGTTTTTCCAGATGGCCCGTTGCTAGGCTTGATCCATGAATACGGGTCAGGGAACAGTCCAGGCCGGAATCATGGAAGCCTCGCTGGCCGAGGTGGATCCGGAGGTAGCGGCGGCCCTCCAGGGCGAACTCGACCGGCAGCGCTCGACTCTGGAGATGATCGCCTCGGAGAACTTCGCCCCGCCATCGATCCTCGAGGCGGTCGGGTCGGTACTGACCAACAAGTACGCCGAGGGCTACCCGGGCAGGCGCTACTACGGGGGATGCGACCAGGTCGACATCGTCGAGCGCCTGGCGATTGAGAGGGCAAAGGACGTCTATGGCGCCGAGCACGCCAACGTCCAGCCACACTCGGGCGCCCAGGCGAACAACGCGGTCTTCATGGCCCTGCTCGAACCGGGTGACGGGATCCTCGGCCTGGCACTTGACCACGGGGGCCACCTCAGCCACGGGATGAAGCTCAACATCTCGGGCAAGCTCTACGACCCGGTCGCCTACCACGTATCTGCCGAGGACAACCTGGTCGACATGGACGAGGTGGCCCGGCTCGCCGAGGAGCACCGGCCGAAGCTGATCATCGCCGGATGGTCGGCCTATCCCCGGCATCTCGACTTCGCCGCCTTTCGTGAGATCGCCGACTCGGTCGATGCGAAGCTCCTGGTCGACATGGCTCACTTCTCCGGGCTGGTTGCCGCGGGCGAGTACCCGGACCCGGTGCCCCATGCCGACGTGGTTACCAGCACCGTCCACAAGACCCTGGGTGGCCCACGCAGCGGGATCATCCTCTCCCGCGAGGAGCTGGCGGCCGACATCGACCGGGCAGTCTTCCCCGGCCAGCAGGGCGGCCCGTTGATGCACGTGATCGCCGGCAAGGCAGTCGCCCTCGGGATTGCCGGGACCGACGAGTTCCGCGAGCGCCAGCGGCAGACGATCGAGAACGCCCGAGCGCTCGGCGAGAGCCTGATGGAGGGGGGTATCGACCTGGTAACCGGGGGGACCGACGTCCACCTCGTACTGGTCGACCTGACCTCGACCGGCCTCGACGGCCAGGCCGCAGAGGACCGCCTCGACCAGGTCGGGATCACGGTCAACCGGAACACGATCCCCTTCGATCCCCGGCCCCCGCTCAACCCGTCGGGGCTTCGGATAGGGACCCCGGCCCTGACCACCCGAGGCATGGGCCCGGAGGAGATGACCGAGATCGGATCGATCATCGCCGGTGCCCTCTCGGACGGGTTCGACGCCGGCCGTGAGGAGCTCGCGGGACGGAGCCGGGCACTCACCGACGCCTTCCCGCTCTACCCGGGCCTGGATTGATCGACCCCGGTCCCGCAAGGACCGCCGGCAGCGTCTCTTGAAGGTCTGGTTCGACTGCACGGCAGCGCCCCATCCGGTCGTCCTCCGACCGCTGATCGAGCGGTTCCTGGACCGAGGGGACGAGGTATTGGTGACCGCTCGCGAGTACGGCCAGACCGTCGGACTCCTCGAGATGATGGAGATCGAGCACCAGGTGGTCGGCAGCCACGGTGGAGCCTCGCTCCCCGGCAGGGTCCAGTCCAGCTTCGGTCGTTCGGCGGGCCTGATCGCCCCGGTCCGGGGCTTCCGGCCCGACATCGCGATCGGACATGGATCGGTCGAATTGGCCTCGATCTCGGCAATCCTCCGGATCCCTTCCGTCCAGATGCAGGATTACGAGTTCGCCGGCCTGCAGCGCCAGGTCGCCTTCCGTGCCGCCCGCAGGGTGATCGTTCCCGAGACGATCCCGGCCGAGCGAATGGCGAAGATCGGGGTCGGGCCGGGGAAGCTCTTCACCTACCCGGGCCTCAAGGAGGACTACTACCTGGCCGACTTCGAGTTCGATCCATCCGTGTTCGAGGATCTCGGTGTCGACCGTTCCGGGGTGGTCGTGGTCTTCAGGCCTCCTTCCGAGACTTCGTCCTATTACGAAGAGAGTCCCCTCCACGAAGGGGTTCTCGACCGCCTGGTCGGGGAGTCCGGTGTCACCACGGTGGTGATCCCGAGGGATGAGCGGCAGGCGCGGGAGATCGCCGACCGGGGAGAGCCGGGGATCCTCATTCCCGACCGGCCGGTCGACGGCCAGAGCCTGATCGCCGGTAGCGACCTGGTGATCAGTGCCGGCGGCACGATGAACAGGGAGGCCGTCGCCCTGGGGGTACCGGTCTACTCGACCTTTGCGGGGCGGATGGGCGGGGTCGACGAAGACCTGGTCCGGTCGGGGAGGCTCCGGGTCCTGGGCGACCCTTCCGAGATAGAGCTCGTCAAGCGGAGCGGGGAGGTAGGCCCGCGCGACCGCCGGGACCCCGACCTGCTGGTCCGGGCGGTCCTCGAGGTCGCGGACCAGGAGTGACCGCGGGGGTCTGTCGGCCCTCCCTGCGAACCTTCACCCGATGGCGTCTACCGAGGATGCCCTTTATGCCCTCCTGACGGCCGCTCTGGTCGCCTGGGCGACGGTTCCGGTGGCCGAATGGTTCGCCAGGCGGGTTGGGGCGATCGACGAACCGGGGCCCCGGAGCCTCCACCAGGCGGCGACCCCGCGGATCTCCGGTCTGGCGATCCTGCTCGGGGTGGAGGTCGCCGGCTGGATCTGGCTTCCAACCCAGGAGGCATGGGCGGTGATCCTGCTCGGGGCGGTCGCGGTCGCGCTGGTCGGGGCGCTCGACGACATCTTCGACCTCTCGGCCCTGGTCAAGTTCGTCGGCCAGGTCCTCGCTGCGACGATCCCGGTCGTATTCGCCGACGTCTACCCCGAGGTGGTGACCCTCCCCTTCGTCGGCGGGGTGGAGCTTGGCTGGACCGCCTACCCCCTGACGGTGATCGGGATCGTCGCCGTGATGAACATCATCAACCTGATCGACGGGATCGATGGTCTCGCGGCCGGTGTCTGCCTGATCGCCGGAGTCGCACTCGCCGTGATCGCCCTTTCCCTGGATCGAATAGACGCCGGCATCCTCGCCGCCCTGACGGCCGGCGCCGCGGCAGGATTCCTGATCCACGGCTTTCCGCCAGCGTCCAGCTTCATGGGGGATTCCGGCTCGAACCTGCTCGGTTACCTGCTGGCGATCGCCTCGATCCAGGGGGCGTTGAAGACGAATGCGGTCGTCGCCCTGGCCTTCCCTCTGGTCATCCTCGCCGTGCCGATCCTCGATACGGCATTCGTCGTCGCCAAGCGGATCAAGTACGGACAGCCGATCTACCAGGCCGATCGATGGCACTTCCACCACAGGTTCGCCAACCTCGGGTTCTCCCAGCGACGGACCCTCGCCTACCTCTACGGCTGGACCATGGTCCTGGCGCTGCTGGCCCTGGCCCTGAGGTTCGTGCCCTACTCAGACGATCGTGGCAACTTCGACCCGATCTGGACGGCGATCATGGCGGCGGTCATCCTGCTGGCCGTAGTCGCGTCGGTCTACCTGGCGGTGGTGCTCGAGATCGTCAAGCGCCGGTCCCCGTCCGACCCGGAGGTCGTCGAGGGCCCCCCGGAGGGCCCCGATTCGTGACCCGGTTTTCGGCTCCACAGCGCCGTTAGTGCCGGTTGCCACCAGCTCCCCGTCTGGGGTCGGAGCGGCCTTCGTTCGGTTATAGTCGCTGGTCTTGCCTGCCCTCGCCACAAGAGATTCCGTGCCCGAGGAGGGCGGGAAGGCCGGGGGTCGCCTGACCGTCCTGGTCGCCAACGTCGACCTCCTGATCCTCGCGGTCGCACTGCCGGTCTTCATCGCGATAGGCGAGCCGGCCGCATGGCTGGTCGCCGCGAGCCTCTGGGTCATCGCCAGGCTGATCTCCGCCTTCGCTGCAGCGAAGGCCAGGCAGAAGCTCGCCCAGGGCGAGCGGAACACCGCACTCGGCACCGTCGCGGCCACCTCGCTCGGTCGAGTCTGGCTAATCGCGATCGCGATCCTCGTCGCCGGGGTTATCGACCGCGATACGGGGCTCTACGCGGCTCTACTGCTGGTGATCCTCTTCACCGTCAACCTGGCCACCCGGGGGCTGGTCCACCTGATCGAATCGGACCGGAGCGCCTGAGGCGGGCATGGCTACCGAAGCGGCAACCGTGACCGAGGTCGAAGCCGAGGAGGAGGGCAAGTCTTCCGGGGTCAAGGGCAAGGTCCTGATCGTCTTCGGCTTTTTCATCGCCGCGATCGTCACGGTCGGGGTGCTCTTCGACAGCGGCGTTTTCATGGAAGCCGGCAGCAAGAACGAGACCTTCCAGCCCCAGGAGGAGTTCCTGCTCCAGCCCTGGATCCCGATCTCCGTCTTCGGAATCGACATGTCGATCAACCGGGCGGTCTTCTACCTGCTGCTCGCCACGGCCCTGACGATCGCCGTCGTCCTCTGGATCGCCTCGAAGATGAAGGAGCGCCCCGGCCGGGTCCAGGCAGCGCTCGAGATGGCCTACGACGTGACCAAGACCGACATCACCGAGGGCAACATCGACGACGACCGGCTGGCGAAGAAGTGGTTCCCGTTCCTGGCGACCCTGTTCTTCTTCATCTTCTTCTCGAACATCATCGGCTACCTGCCGCTGCCGACCAACACGGCCCACCCGATCGACGTCTTCGGCATTTCGATTCCCTCGTTCGCCCTCTATGCCGCGACCGCGAACATCTCGATCGCCCTGGTCTTGACCCTGGTCGTCTGGATCTCGTACCACTACGAGGGAGTCAGGGCCAAGGGAGCGATCCCCTACCTCAAGAGCTGGCTGCCTGCCGGCCTCGAGGACATGAACCCGTTCGGCAAGGGAGCGATCTTCGTGATCGAAGTCGTCTCACAGTTCGTCCGGCTGATCTCGCTCTCGGTCCGACTGTTCGCCAACATCCTCGCCGGGCACCTCCTGCTGCTCTTCATGGGCGGCGGGCTGGCCGTACTCCTGGGGATCGCGGCCCTCGGGATCCTCACCTTCCCCCTCGCCTTCGCCTTCTTCATCTTCGAGGTGGTAATCGTCGCCACCCTGCAAGCCTTTATCTTCTCCATCCTGACTGCCATCTACATAGGCGGAGCAACCGCCGAAAGCCACTAACAAAGGAGCCCCAAGAACATGGATCCACTGCCCATAGCAGCGATTACCGATGACGGCATAACGGCCGCCGGAAAGGCGATAGCCCTGGGCGTGGGCGCCGGACTGGGTTCGATCGGAGCCGGCATCGGAATCGGTTTCATCTTCGGCAAGGAGATCGAATCGGTCGCCCGCCAGCCGGAGCTGAAGAGCGAGCTTCAGTCGATCAGGTGGCTCGGCTTCGCACTGACCGAGGCCGTCGCCTTCTACACGTTCATCTTCGCCCTGATCGCCTTCTTCCTCTAGGCCATTGGAGGCAGTCGTGCCAAAGGCAATCGAAGTGCTGACGCCGCTCCTGGCGGCCGCTGAGGGCGGCTCCGACGGTGGCGGCAGCTTCCTCGTCACCCCAAGTCTGGGGCTGATGATCTGGACGCTGATCGCGTTCGGAGTCACCTTCTGGGTGCTGAAGAAGTTCGCCTACCCGAAGATCGAGGAGGCCCTCGACAAGCGGGCCGCCCTCATCTCGGAGAGCCTCGACTCGGCCGAGCGCCAGAGGGTGGAGGCCGACAAGCTGCTGGCCGACTATCGCCAGCGCCTGGCCGAGGCCCGCGAGCAGGCCGACGAGATACTCGACCGGGCACGGAAGGCAGCCGAGACGACCAAGGCCGAGGCGGCGAGCGAGGGCCAGGCCAAGCGCGAGGAGCTGGTCGAGGCGGCACGGCGCGACATCGAGGGCGAGACGAGAAGGGCGCTCGACCAGATCCGCAAGGAGGTCGCCGACCTGACCGTCCTGGCCACCGAACGGGTGACCCGTCGCTCGCTCGACGAGGCGACCCAGAAGGAACTGGTCGAGGAGGCACTCAGGGAAGTCGACTTCTCGAGTCTTTCCGGGGAGTCGCGGAACAACTGATGGAATCGATCGCCCGGGTATATGCCGAATCACTCTTTGCGGTGGTACGCGAGAAGGGCTCGCTGGACACGGTCCGGGAGCAGCTCGGGCAGTTCGTCGAGGCGCTCAGGGAGAACCGGGACCTGGAACTGTTCTTCTTCAGCCCCTACTTCTCGACCAAGGAGAAGCTCGAGGGCCTCGAGCTGACCCTGAGCGACGTCGATCCGGACCTCCTCAACTTCCTCGAGATGTTGATCGAGAAGCACCGGATGCCAGTCGTGTTCAGGATCGAGCGCCGGTTCGAGGAGCTCTGGAAACAGGAGAACGAGCGGATCGAGGTGACGGTCACGAGTGCATTCGAGCTCGATCCCGCGATTGCCGAGCAGGTCGGTGCCGAGGTCGAGCGCCAGACGGGTAAGTCGGTAGAGCTGACCAGCAGGGTCGACGATTCGATCGTCGGCGGGCTCGTCCTGCAGGTCGGGAACATGGTGCTCGACGCGAGCATCAGGAACAGCCTGGAGAAACTCCGCCAGAGCATCGCTCAGGCGGCCTAAGGAGGACTCGAGAAGAGATGCAGATAAAGCCAGACGAGATCGCCAGCATCCTGCGCCAGCGAATCGAGGGGATCGAGCCCGGAAGCGCCGACCTCTCCGAGGTCGGAACCGTGATCTCGGTTGCAGACGGAATCGCCCGGATCCACGGGCTCGACAACTGCATGGCACTCGAGATGCTCGAGTTGCCGCACGGGGTGACCGGGCTCGCGCTCAACCTCGAGCAGGACAACGTCGGTGCAGTGCTGTTCGGCGACTGGGACAAGATCGTCGAGGGCGACACCGTCAAGCGAACCAACCGCCTGCTCGAGATCCCGGTCGGCGACCAGTTCCTCGGCCGGATGGTCGACCCGCTCGGCCGTCCGCTCGACGGCAAGGGCGACATTCCGGTGACCGAGACCCGCCCGGCGGAGTTCAAGGCGCCCGGCGTGGTCAGCCGCCAACCGGTCCGTGAGCCCCTCCAGACCGGGATCAAGGCAATCGACGCGATGATCCCGATCGGCCGTGGCCAGAGGGAGCTGATCATCGGCGACCGCCAGACCGGCAAGACGACGGTCGGCATCGACTCGATCATCAACAACCGTGACTCCGGGGTGGTCTCCGTCTACGTGGCGATCGGCCAGCGGATGTCGACCGTGGTCCAGGTGCGGGAGGTGCTCGAGGCGAACGGTGCGATGGAGAACACGATCATCGTCGCCGCCCCCGCCGACGAGGCCGCACCGATCAAGTTCATCGCGCCGTATGCCGGGACCGCGATGGCCGAGTACTTCCTCTACAAGGGGGACGCGGCGCTCTGCATCTATGACGACTTGACCAAGCACGCCTACGCCTACAGGCAGATGTCGCTGCTGCTCAGGCGTCCGCCCGGACGTGAGGCCTACCCGGGCGACGTCTTCTACCTCCACTCGCGGCTGCTCGAGCGGGCGGTAAAGCTGAGCGACGACCTCGGTGGTGGATCGCTGACGGCACTGCCGATCATCGAGACCCAGGCCAACGACGTCTCGGCCTACATCCCGACCAACGTCATCTCGATCACCGACGGACAGATCTTCCTCGAGTCGGACCTGTTCAACTCGGGTGTCCGGCCGGCGATCAACGTCGGCATCTCGGTCTCCAGGGTCGGCGGCGACGCCCAGACCAAGGCGATGAAGAAGGTCGCCGGCAAGCTGAAGGGCGAGCTCTCCCAGTATCGGGACCTCGAGGCCTTCGCCCAGTTCGGATCCGAACTCGATGCCGAGACCCAGAAGACGCTGGCCCGTGGCGAGCGCCTGGTCGAGATGCTCAAGCAGAACGAACGCGACGCCCTCTCTGTCGCCGACCAGGTCGCCTCGATCTACTCGGGAACGGGCGGCTACCTCGACCGGATCAAGACCGAGCGGGTCCAGGAGTTCCTCCAGGACCTGCTGGCCAGGCTTCGGACCGAGAAGGCCGACCTGCTCGACCGGATCAACGAGACCGGGGAGCTCTCCGACGAGGACCAGGAGGAGCTCGGGAAGGCGATCGGCGAATTCGTCGACGACTTCGGACCCGATTTCGACGAAGAGGGCGAGCCGCTGGCCGCCGGAGAGTCGGATCGGGTCGAGGAGGCCGGCGCCGAGGCTGCGGCCGACGAGCAGGAGGCCGAACCGGCCAACGCCTGACCCGGAAGGCAGCCGAACGGAAGACCCCATGGCAAACCGCAAGGAAGTAAAGAACCAGATCTCGAGCGTGAAGAACATCCGCCAGATCACCCGTGCCATGGAGATGGTCGCTGCGGCGAGGCTGCGGCGGGCGGAGGAGCGGATCTCCCACCTCCGACCCTACGCCCAGTCGATGCGGAGGATGACCCGCAGGGCAGCTGCCGAGGCCGGGTACCTGCCCAAGGTGGCGATCCTCGAGGAGCGCGAGGAGGTAGGGACGGTGGCGATCCTTCTGGTAACTGGAGATCGCGGTTTGGCCGGCGCCTTCAACGCGAACATTCTCAGGGAGGGACTCCACCTTCGCGATTCGCTGGTCGAAGAGGGTAAGGAAGTCGTCTTCTACGCGGTCGGGCGCAGGGGAGATGGAGCCCTGACCTTCCGCAAGCAGAACCTCCTCAGGTCGTGGACCGGCTTCACCGACCGGCCCGGCTTCACCGATGCCCGTTCGATCGGGGACACGCTCGGATCGGCCTACGTGGATGGCGAGATCGATCGGGTCGAGATCGTCTACAACCGCTACGTCTCGCCGCTCACCCAGTACGTCCATCGCCAGACGCTGCTTCCCGTCCAGCAGGCCGCCGTGGTCGGCGAGGGAGCCGAAGACGAGGCCGCTGCCGAGCCCGAAGGTGAGGTGGCTGCGGCTCATGCGAGAGCCTCCTGGGAATACGAGCCGGACCCCGAGGAACTTCTTGCAGCGCTGATCCCCGACTACCTGAACACTTCGATCTACCGAACCCTGCTCGAGTCGGCCGCCTCCGAGCTCGGGGCCCGAATGACCGCGATGCGCAGCGCGGCCGAGAATGCAGAGACGATGATCGACGACCTCACCCTGGAGATGAACAGGGTGAGACAGGCCGAGATAACCCAGGAGATCCTCGAGGTCGTCGGAGGCGCCGAGGCGCTCGGCTGAACCGCGACCCGATCCCAACCAAGCCAACCGAAGAGACCGGAGAAATGTCAGAGACCAACGGAAAGAACATCGGAAGCATCGAGGAGATCACCGGCGTCGTGGTCGACGCGATTTTCCCCGACCACCTGCCCGAGATCTACTCCGCAGTCGAGATTCAGGTCGACGAGACCGACGCCAGGGAGGGACGTTCGCTCGTCTGCGAGGTCCAGCAGCACCTCGGCGACGATCGTGTCCGCACCGTCGCGATGGACGCGACAGACGGCCTCCAGCGTGGCGATCGGGTGGTCGATACCGGTGGCCCGATCACGGTCCCGGTCGGCGAGCAGACGCTCGGCCGGATCTTCAACCTGCTCGGCGAGCCGATCGATGGTGGTGCCCCCCTGCCCGACGACGTCGAGCGCTGGCCGATCCACCTGCCGTCCCCCGAGGCGACCGAGCTAACCCCGACCCAGGAGATCCTCGAGACCGGAATCAAGGTGGTCGACCTCCTGGCGCCCTACTCCAAGGGTGGAAAGATCGGTCTGTTCGGTGGCGCGGGCGTCGGCAAGACCGTCCTCATCCAGGAACTGATCCACAACATTGCCCGTGAGCACGGCGGCCTCTCGGCTTTCTGCGGAGTCGGTGAGCGGACCAGGGAGGGAACCGACCTCTATCTGGAGATGACCGAGTCCGGGGTCATCGACAAGACGATGATGGTCTTCGGCCAGATGAACGAACCACCGGGAGCGAGGCTCAGGGTCGCCCTCTCGGGCCTGACCATGGCCGAGTACTTCCGTGAGTCGGGTGGCCAGGACGTACTCCTGTTCATCGACAACATCTTCCGGTTCGTCCAGGCCGGCTCCGAGGTTTCGGCGCTCCTCGGACGGATGCCCTCCGCCGTCGGCTACCAGCCGACCCTCGAGACCGAGATGGGTGAGCTGCAGGAGCGGATCACCTCGACCTCGAAGGGTTCGGTGACCTCGGTCCAGGCGATCTACGTTCCGGCTGACGACCTCACCGACCCGGCACCGGCATCGGTGTTCGCACACCTCAACGCGACAACCGTCCTCTCGCGGGCGATCTCCGAGAAGGGGATCTACCCCGCGGTCGACCCACTGGACTCGACCTCGACGATCCTCAAGCCGGACATCCTCGGCGAGGACCACTACCGGACGGCTACCGATGTCCAGGAGATCCTCCAGCGCTACAGCGAGCTCCAGCAGATCATCGCGATCCTCGGGATCGACGAGCTGGCTGACGAGGACAAGGTCCTGGTCTACCGCGCGAGGAAGATCGAGCGCTTCCTCTCCCAGCCCTTCTTCGTCGCCGAGCAGTTCACCGGCCGGGCCGGCGAGTACGTACCGGTGGCCGAGACGGTGCGGGGCTTCCGGATGATCCTCGACGGTGAGCTCGACGACTACCCGGAGAGCGCCTTCTACATGAAGGGCGACATCGAACAGGTGATTGCCGAGGGCAAGGGCGGCTGATCCGGAGCCCTTGGCCGACCAGGCGACATTCGAAGTCGAAGTGCTGACCCCGGAGGGCGAGGTCTTCCGGGGCGACGCGGTCCAGCTTTCGACCCGGACGGTGGTCGGCGAGGTGGGGATCCTGGCCAACCACGTACCGATCCTGGCCGGGTTGAGGCCGACCAGGCTCCGCCTCTACCTGCCTGACGGCGAACGGCGAGACTTCGCCCAGGCCCATGGGATGCTCCAGGTTTTCGGAAACCAGGCAGAGATCCTGGTCGAGGAGGCGATACCGGCCGGCGAGCTGGAGACTGCATCGCTCGAATCGGCCCTCGAAGATGCCCGGGCGAGAGAGGCCGACGAGTCTGCGGGCGAGGCCACTCGGGCGGTCGCTGCGAGGGACGTCGAACGAATCACCGCTTTCCTCGAGATCGCCCGGGAGAACTGACCGAGCCCGAGCTCCTTTCGCTTGCCCGGCGCCTGATCGCCTATGACACCTCACGGGAGGAGGGGGTGCACGAGGCATCCGGCTTCGTCAAGGGTTGGCTCGAGGCACGGGGCGTCGCCGTCGAGCAGGGCGAGTGCCGGGGACTCCCGGTCCTGACCGCGGAGGTCGGGGACCCCGGCGGGGAGACCCTGGTCCTCCATGGGCACCTCGACGTGGTCCCGGGTGCTCCCGGGCAGTTCGACCCCGAGGTCGAAGGTGACCGGCTCTACGGCCGGGGTGCCTACGACATGAAAGGGGCTCTTGCGGCGATGCTGGTCGCGTTTCCACCTCCCGACCGGGTACCACCGGGGGTCCGGGTCCGGCTCGCGATCGTTGGGGACGAGGAGTCCGAGGAAAGCGAGGACCGGGGCACCGACTACCTCGTCGGGAACGGGCTGGTCGGCGATTTCGCGATCACCGGGGAGCCGACCGACCTCCAGGTGGGGGTTGCGGCAAAGGGGGTGCTGGCCCTGCGGATCACGGTCGGCGGCCTCTCGGCCCACGGGTCGACCCCCTGGCTGGGGGAAAACGCGATCCTGGCTGCGATCGGGTTATTCCATGGCATCGAATCGCTACCGTTTGCGACCGAGGGTTCAGAGCACTTCACCCGTCCCTCGGTCAACCTGGGGAGGATCCGGGGTGGCGAGGCACTGAACCAGGTACCCGACAGGTGCGAGATCGACGTGGACATCAGATATCTGCCAGGCCAGGAGCCTGACGAGATCAGGCGACAGGTGGCCGGACTCGAGCC
>CAITDZ010000139.1 GCA_903891285.1 uncultured Solirubrobacterales bacterium | reverse complement strand
GCTGGAGGACGCCTTCATCACCTCGGTGGTCAAGTGCGCCCCTCCCGCCAACAAGCCAACCACCGAGGAGCGCGACAACTGCCTCCCCTACCTCGAGGCCGAACTGGAGGCGCTCGACCGGGTGAAGGTCGTGGTCGCGCTCGGGTCGTTCGGCTGGGACGGCTTCCTCAAGGCATCGAGGGCGAACGGGGTCGAGATACCCCGGCCGAAACCGAAGTTCGGCCACGGAGCAGAGACTCGGGTCGGCGGGAGGCTCTTGATCGGCTGCTACCACCCCTCACAGCAGAACACCTTCACCGGGACCCTGACCGAAGAGATGATGGATGCGGTCTTCGGCCGGGCGGTGGAGGCGGCGCAGGAAGCCCCCGCAGGCGGGTGAGCCGGTCAGTCCCCTGCGCTGGGCGTTCCACCGTCGCCCGGGGCCAGGCGCTTGCGTCGGCGGTCGTACGGGTTCAGCCTGAAGATGATGAACCAGGTGAGCGGGGTGTAGGGACCGAGCACCAGCACGAGGGGCATCGTGGCGACCAGGCTTCCTGCCGCGAAGAGGACTGCCTTGGTTCCTGTCTCGGTCAAGTCGCGGTACTCGGGATGAACCAGCTGCTCGGTGAAGGAGCGCCGGTACATCAGGCTGGCGACGAGGGTGACCAGAGCGACGTTCCCTGTGTAGATCACCGTCACCATCGGAACCTCCAGTCCGTAGTCGCCCACCAGTTCCGAGGTGAACGGGATGAGCACGATGAAGAAGAGGTAGAGCAGGTTCAGGGCGATCAGTCGGGGATCGAACTCACGCACCATCTGCATGAACCGGTGGTGCAGGTACCAGAGCCGACCGATCACCGCGAAGCTGATCGCGAACGAGATCAGGTTCGCGGTCTGGTCACCGAGCGCCCGCCAGAACTCCGGCGTACTCCCGATTCCGGGCCGAACCTCCAGCTGGAGGACGAGAAGGGTTATCGCGATCGCGAAAACCCCGTCGCTGAAGGCCCCGATCCGGGACATGTCCCGACCGCGCTCGACGCTTGCGAGGCTCTTCTGCTCGACCACGGCCCGATCGTCCCAACCGGCCCGGACGCGAGTCCCCGACTAGGCTGGATCTCGTGCCGTCGCGGTTTCCACGTGTGGAGGGCAGGTCGCTCGATGACGAGGAAGTCCTGCTGCCCTCTGGCCTGGAAGGGGGGAGGAACCTGCTCGCAGTCGCCTTCCATCGGACCCAGCAGGGTGAGGTCGACACCTGGATCCCGCTCTTCCGGGAGTTGGAGGCCACGGTCCCCGGCCTGGCCGGGTACGAGATACCGACGATCTCCGGAAGCTGGAAGCCCTTGAGAAGGTTCATCGACGGCGGGATGAAGGCAGCGATCCCGGACCCCCTGACCCGCCGACGGACGGTCACCGTCTACGGGGACGTGGCACGGGTGACCGAAGGGCTGGGCCTGCCGAACCGAAGCCGGATCGCCGTGGTTCTGGTCGACCGGGAGGGTGGGGTCAACTGGATGGCCCGTGGCCCGCTCGAGGGGGATCCCCCTCCGGACCTGCTAGAAGCGCTGGGGGCCCGGGGTTGAGCGGGACGACTCAGACCCGCCGACGGCTGCTCGGCTCGGCCGCGGCCGGAGCCTCTGCCCTCGCAGTCGGCTGTGGGACGCCTCTGGTCCAGGGGGCCGAGCGAAAGCGGGT
>CAITDZ010000138.1 GCA_903891285.1 uncultured Solirubrobacterales bacterium | reverse complement strand
GAGTCCGCCACCTCCGGGGCCCGGTGAATCCTCAAGACGTTCCGTCTGCCGGACTCGGCTTCGGCGACCGGTCGTCGGCCGTAGACGATCTCGGGTTCGGTGCTCAACTCCGGTTCAGCCTGACCAGTGATGCCCCGTCCTGGGAGTCACGAACTTCCCAGCCCAACTCGGCGAGTCGGTCACGAATCCGGTCGGCCTGCTCGAAGTCGCCGTCCGCCCGGGCCGTCTCCCGTTCCTCGAGGAGCGCCAATGCCTCTTCGTCGACCCCCTCCTCCACCTCGGCCAGGCGTTCGAGTCCCAGCAGGCCCAGCATCTCCCGCATCACCGGTGCGACTCCAGATGCCTCCCCCTGATTGGCCCGCCTCAGGAGGTCGAACAACTCAGCCAATGCCTGGGGGGTGTTGAAGTCGTCGGCAAGTGCGTCCCGGAAGCGCTCGAGCGATTCCAGGGCTGCGCTGTCCGGCTCCGCTCCGTCCGCTCCGGCCTCACGGAAGAAGTTCCGGATCCGTTCATTGCGGGCCACGGCCTCCTCGAGTCCTTCCTCCCCGAAAGCGAGTGGCTGGCGGTAGTGGCCGGAGACCAGGAACGAGACGACGGCCTCGGGTCCGTATCGATCCAGGGCCTCGGAGAGCTGGAAGATGTTCCCCTCGGACTTCGACATCTTCTCCCGATCGGTCTCGATCATTCCGTTGTGCATCCAGATCCCGGCCAGGGGAACCCCGCGAGCTGCCTCGGACTGGGCGATCTCGTTCTCGTGGTGGGGGAAGACCAGGTCGGAACCGCCGCCGTGGATCGCCAGGGGCAGTCCATCGGCCTCCTGTTCGGCCATCGCCGAACACTCGATGTGCCACCCCGGCCGACCCGGACCCCACGGGGAATCCCAGGATGTGTCCTCGCCCTCCTTCTGGGCCTTCCAGAGTGCGAAATCGAGCGGGTCGCGCTTGGGCGATCCGTCGTCGGGCTCCCCCTGGTCCATCTCGTCCGGATCCCGGTGGGAGAGACTCCCGTAATCGGGGAAGGAGCGGACCGAGAAGTAGACGTCTCCCCCCGACTCGTAGGCGTGGTCCTTCTCGATCAGGTCCTCGATCAGGTCGATGATCGGCCCGATCGTCTCGGAGGCGAGTGGTTCGGAGTCCGGCCGCCCGAGTCCCAGCCGATCGGTGTCAGCGAGGTAGGCGGCGGTCATCTCCTTCGCCAGGTCCTCCGATCCAACGCCAGCGGCAGTAGCGGCCTCGTAGATCTTGTCGTTGATGTCGGTGACGTTGACTACCAGCCTTACGGCGTAGCCCTCGCTACGAAGGAACCTCGAGAAGAGGGAGAACACGACGAAGGGGCGGGCGTTGCCGATGTGGATCCTCGAGTAGACGGTCGGTCCGCAGGCGTAGATCGAGACCGGAACTCCCGGGTCGATCGGCTTCCGTTCGCCGCTGGCCGTGTCCTTGACGCTTACCTCACGCATGGCGCCGGAACTCTAAGGCCTTTGCCCGGGATGCCAGCAGCAAGGAATGACTGGACGACGGGGCATCCGTCCGGACCTCGGGCTTCGCTGATGCTCAGAAGGTCCGGTAACCGCCAGAGCCAGGACCGCCCTGCGAGCGGCGTGAGCGCCTGCTGCCGGTGTCCTCACCCTCGGATCCCGCCAGACCCGGAGAGGGCCTCTCGGTGAGCCCTTCACCCTCCGGAGGACGCGCCTCGGGTTCGGGGGTGTAGGGACGCTCTGGGGGGCGCGCTGGCTCGGCTCCGGGGGCCTCGATCGGGAGGCTCTCCCACTCCGGCGCCGTCTCGCTTGCGATCTCCTGGGCCTCCTGACGGGCCCGCTCACGTGCGGCCCTGACCGACTCCTCGGCCGCCTCCTTCGCAGCTTCGGCTCGTCGCTCGGCCTCCAGGCGAATCCTCTCGTCTTCCTCGACCAGCCGCCTCTCGGCGCGCTCCCGGGCGTCCCGCTCGGCGTCCCGGGAGAGCCTTTCGATCAACTGTTCGACCCGTTCGGAAGCCTCGCGGCGGATCCGTTCCGTCTCATCCATCACCCTGCGCTCGATCTCGTCACGCTCCCAGGCGGGAGCGGTCGTCTGGGCCGCAGTCAGGGCCTCCTCGCGAGCCTTCTGGCCGGCTTCCCGGGCCTGCTCGCGAGCCCGGAGCTGCTCGACTTCGGTGGTCAGTCGATCGATCTCGGAGCGCATCTCGGATTCCCTCCGCCGGTGCTGCTCCTGGTCCCAGAGGCGCTCGTCGGCGTGCTTGCGGGTCGCCTCCTCGGACTCCGCCGTGAACCGCTCGATCAGGCCTTCGACCCGCTGCTCGGCGTCGCGCCGAACGCTTTCGGTGCCCTCCATCACACGGCGGCCGACCTCGGCCTCCATGCGCTCGATCTGCTCCGCGGTACGGCGTTCGAACTCGGCAGCACTCGCCTCAGCCTCGGCCGCCCTTCCCTCGGCCGCCCTGGTCTCCTCGACCAGCTCGGCGATCCTCCGATTGGCCTCAGCCTGAGCCGCCTCACTGGCTTCCCGGGCCAGCCTCTCGGCAGTCTCCTCGAGCTGACGGGTCCTTGCAGCGAGCTTCTCCTCGCCCTCTGCGGCAACCTTGCCGAGCGCCTCGGCTCTGGTCTCGCGCTCGGCCTGGAGTTCCTGCTTCGCCCTGCCGAGCTCGGCCTCGAGCCTCGAGCGCTCGGTCTCGATCTCCCGTTCCTTGCGGGCGAGCTCCTTCATCCGATCTTCGGCCTCGGAGCGTGCCTTCGCGGCAGCCTCGATCTTCGAACGCGCCTCGCCTCCCAGCTTGGCCAGGGTCTCCCGGGCCTTCTCCTTGATCTCCTCACGGGCCTCCGCAAGTTCCCGGGTAGCCTCGGCCCGGACCTGCTCGACCTGCTGATCAACCGATGCAGCACGCGCCTCCGCCTCGGCAGCCTTGCGCTCCATCTCACGGGCGCGGGCAACCGCCTCCCGGGCCCCCTCGAGCGCCTTCAGCTCGCGCTCGCGGGCCTCCAGCTCGGCCTTCCGGGCCTTCGCCTCGCGCTCCTGGAGCTCGCCGGCCAGGGCCTCGAAACGGGCCGCAACTTTCGCAGAAGCCACGGCTACGGGCTTCAGCTCGTCTGGAATCTCGCTCCCGCCGCCGGAAGCAGCAGGTTGGCGGGGAACCCCCGTCTCGCTCATCCTGGAATCCATCCTACCCTCCAATATGGCGTTTGACGACTTTTCCGGTCTCGTTGCGGGGAAGGCGGTCGAGGAATACCACTTCCCGTGGGACCTTGAACGAGGCAAGACGCTCCCTCACATGGGCCCGAACTTCCTCGGAATCCGGTCCTTCGCCCGGTTTTCCGACCACGTGTGCCACCAGGGCCTGACCGAACCGGTCGTCGTCGACCCCGATCACCGCGACCTCGACCACCCCATCCATCGCTGCGATCTCATCCTCGACCTCCCTCGGGAAGACGTTCTCCCCACCCGAGACGATCATCTCGTCATCCCGGCCGTCCACCCGCAGGAGTCCTCCCTCGAAATGGCCGACGTCCCCGGTAGATACGAAGCCTCCGACCCGTTCCTTGTCGGAACCGTCCGAGTAACCCTCGAAGGCCATCTCGTTTCGCACGAAGATTCGTCCCTCCTCGCCCGGGGGGACGTCGCGGCCCTCCCGGTCGAGGAGTCGGACCTCAGTACCCCGGACAGGCCTACCGGCGGTACCGGGGTCAGCCCTCAGTTCGCTCGGGCCAGCCACCGATACGAAGGCGACCTCGGTCGAGCCGTAGAGGCTGTAGAGGTTCTCGCCGAAGCGGTCCATCCATTCGGTAGCGAGCCTTCCGGGCAGGACCGAACCCGATACCGAGGCGATTCGGGGTCGATGCGGCTGGCGGGTCGTTCCCTCGGCCTCGGCCCACTCGACCATCCGCTGCAGCATCACCGGAACGGCGATCAGGGTCTCGGGCCTGTGGGTGTCCAGCAGTTCGACCGTGCGACCAGGGTCGAACCGGCCATCGAGGATCACGGTAGCCCCGAGGGTCAGCGAAAGGGCGAAGTTCACGAATCCCCACGAGTGGAAGAGAGGGGAAGCGATCATCACGCTCTCCCCTGCCCGGCGCGGGATCCGGTCGATCAGTGCGGCCATTCCGGAAAGTCCGCTTGCGGTCGATCGGGGTGCACCCCTGGGGCGGCCCGTCGTCCCCGAGGTGAGGATGACGAACCGCGGGGGGTCCTCCCTGCGGGGCGGTTCCGGGCTGGCCGGACCGCTGGCTAGCGACTCGAGCCATGCGAAACGATCCCCGGGAGGTTCACTTCCGGTGATGATGGACAGCTCGACCCCTTCGAGCCCTGCTGCGATCTCTTCGAACTCGGGGTCGAACACGAAAGCGGAAACCCCTTCCGCCTCGACCACGTCCTGGACCTGCGGTCCCGAGAACATCGTGTTGAGGAGGACGACGTCGAGGCCGGCCCTGGCCACACCAAGAACGGCCTCGACCAGTCCACGACCGTTCCGACAGAGGATCGCCACCGACTGGCCCGGCCGCAGGCCCTCGGCGATCAGGCCCGAGGCAATAGCCGTCACGCGGCGGTCCACTTCCGAGTAGGTGAGGGAGCCATCCCGGTCTTCGATCAAGGTCCGTTCGGGGTGCTTGATCGTCGCCACGCGCAGCGCGGTCGGAAGGGTCTGCCCCCCGGCAACCAGTGCAGCCACCGCCCTGATCGCCCTGTCCGGTCGATCTGGCCCGAGGATGCCGGCACGGGCCAGGACGGAGAGGTCGAAGCCGGCATCGGCCACGAGGCCACGAAGCGCTCCGAAAGGGGTCATCCCGCCCCTTTGATGACGGGTCCGGCGATCACGAAAACTCGACGGAAGAGACCGCGATGCAGGCGATCCCCTCTCCCCTGCCGATCCAGCCCATGCCCTCGTTGGTGGTCGCCTTCACGTTCACCCGGGACCCGATCACTTCAGTGAGGGAGGCCTCGATTGCCTCCTTCTGCGCGGCCAGCCTCGGGGTTTCGAGGATCAGGGTCGCATCCACGTTGACGATCGTCCCGCCAACCATCCCCACCACCGTCCTCAGGAGGTCGACCGAGATCGCGTCCCGAAACTGCTCATCGTCGTCGGGGAAGTGGGTGCCGATGTCGCCCTGACCGGCCGCACCGAGCAATGAGTCGATGATCGCGTGGGTCAGGACGTCGGCGTCGGAGTGGCCTGCCAGGCCTTCCTCGGCCGGAAGCTCGACTCCGCCCAGGATCAGCTGCCGCCCCTCCGCGAAGCGGTGGCTGTCGTACCCGATTCCGACCTGGATGGTCACCGCACCGCCACCAGCCTCAGCAACCCGAGACCTTCCATTCGGGCACGCGGCCCCTTGCCCGCTCGAACAGCGCCTCGACAAGCTCGATATCCCCGGGATAGGTCACCTTCGGGTTCGGCAGGGGGAGCTCGACCACCGCGACCTTCCCACCCTTCCCCTCGACCAGCGAGGCATCGTCGGTCGCCGAACCGGGATCCCCGGCCGCCATCGCCTCCCTGAGCGCCCGGACGCGGAAGACCTGGGGGGTCTCGGCCAGCCTCAGGGAGTCACGGTCGAGGGTCCG
>CAITDZ010000137.1 GCA_903891285.1 uncultured Solirubrobacterales bacterium | reverse complement strand
GAGGTTCCGGACCAGGTCTCCGGGAGTGCCCTGCCGACCGAGTCCCCCGAGGCCCGGCCCGAGCGCGACCGATAAGCGCCCTGTTCGCAATCGCCCAGGTGGAGCTTCCCGGCCGACTGGGACCGGAGGATGGCCGCTACCTCGAGGAAGCCGGAGAGGTGGAGCGGGTGACGGTCGTCGAGACGGCCGGCGTCCTGCCACCCGCCAGGCGTAAGAAGAGGAAGCCCGCATCCGAACGAAACCCCGCCGAGCGGGCGCGGGTCCCCCTGACCACCGTGACGGTGGTCTTCGCCGACCTGACCTTCGCCGACGAAGGAGAGGCGGAGAACTGGCTCAATGGGCTGGAGGGGGAGGAGTGCGACCTGCTTCTGAACCGGGCCTTCGACTCGCTCGACCGGCTGCTCGTGACCCAGGCGGCGGCGACGGGGATCCCCTATGCCCGGCCCTGGGGCGAAGCCGATGCACTTGCAGGCAGGGTCGGCTACGGCGACGGGGACAGCGCCTACGCGGGAGACCCGGCCGCCTCGCTCGCGGTCGACGTAAGGGGTGGCGCGGCCGCCCCCCGGCGAGAGCGTCTTTCCCGATCGGCCCCCTTGAGGCGGGTCGCAGCTGTTCTTCGAGGCCGGGAGTCGCTCAGGGCGTCCGAAGTCCTGGTACCGAGGGCTCGTGCGGACCTCGACGCCGGGCGGGTCGTCGAGGCCGCCGCGGTGGTCGAAGTAGCCGTGGCCCTGACCATTCGGGAACTCGGAGGCCTGGCAGGGGATGAAGAGCATCGGGCCGACATCGACGCCCTCGAAGGGATGCTCCCTGAGCTTGCGACGGTGACCGAAGGTGTGGTCGACAGCGGCGAGCCGTGGCCCGGGCTCCGGGAGCAGCTCGACGAGGCGATCGGCGTCGCCGAGCGGGTGATCCGCAGGGTCCGGGTCCTCGACCCCTGAGCCGTCAGCCGCCTACGGGCCGAGCCGGCTCTATCCCCAGTCTCTCGAGTACGGCAGCGTCATCGAGCGTGGAGGCGACCAGGTCTGCCCCTTCGAGGCTGATCCCGGGCACCGATGGAACCCCGATCACGAACAGGCCTGCCGCCGAGGCCGAAGCGACCCCCGTCGGGGAATCCTCGAGTGCCACGACATCGGGACCGGATTCGACTCCAAGGACCTCGCAGGCCTTCAGGTAGGCATCAGGGGCTGGCTTGGCCTCCGGAACCTCGTGACCACTGACCACCACGTCGAACTCGATCCCGGTCCCCGCGACCTCGTGCGAGCGGAAGATGAAGGGGCGAGGAGAGTTGGATACAAGGCCAAGAAGTACCCCGTGGCCCCGCAGGATGTCGAGGATCTCGACGGCGCCGACCATCGGGTCTACCCCTCCCTCGAGCTCGTCCATGACCAGCTCGTTGAGTTCCTCCATTATCGCCAGCTCTGACCCCTCCTCACCGAGGAACTTCGCGAGTTTCCGGCCCGCCATCTCTGCCGAGGAACCAACCAGGGCCTGTTTGTGAGTCAGGGTGAACTCGACCCCCCGGACCTCGAAAAGGCGCTGCTCGGCGCGACTCCAGACCGACTCGGTGTCCAGCAGCAGGCCATCGTTGTCGAACAGCGCGGCTTTCGGTCTTACGGGGGTCACAGGGTGAGGGTAGTGCGCTCAGACAGCCGGGGTCGGCGAGGCCAGGGGCGGTAATCAATCGAGGGCACGACGCTACCTGACCCTGCTTTTCGGGTTACCTATCTGGGAAAGTGATCGCTTCCATGCCATCCGGAACCGACCGGAACGAAAACACCCGGACACCCCTGCGAACCCGGGCGCTGCTTGCCACGGCCGCGTTCCTGCTCGTCGGGGTCCTGGGCTCGGCTGCCGCCGGGGCGCTCGAGCCCAGTCCGACCCCAACCAGTGAGCCCGAGCTAACTACCGGCCATGAACCAGACGGAGCGGCCACCTGGATCGTCGCCGCCAGCGCCACACCAAAGGCCGACCGGATCGCCCGGCGCCACGGAGCCACCGAGTCGGCGGAGGTACCCGGTCTCTACTCACTACCGGCCTCCGATGCCGACACGCTTATTCGCATTCTCCGGATCAGCGGACTGCTGCTCTACGCCGAACCCGATGTCGTCCCGGAGACCAGGGCATATCCCACGGGTGGCCTGAGTGAGGACCAGTGGTGGCTGGATGCGGTCGTCGACACCGGGACTGCCGTGCCACCAGCGGTGCTTTCGAGCAGCCCCCGGCTGGCGATAGTGGCGCCGGGGATCTATCGAAACCATCCGGACCTCAAGGGAATCGACCTCAGGGGAGCTGAGTCTGGCGGGCTCACCAGTGATCGATTCGGTACGGCGGCGGCCGGGATTGCCGCGTCCCCGGGCGGTGGAGCCGGGATCGTTGGGATCTGGCCCGGAATGAACCTGCGTCATGCTCCCTCCGGGGACGGAGGGTGCCTCGACGCCTCAGAGGCAGTGCGTCGGGCCGCACGCCTCGAAAGCGACGTAATCGTAATGGGCTATGGATTCCGGCCGGAGTCCTGCAGGACACACCTCGCCGCCACCCAATACGCCGTTCACAAGGGAGCGATCCTGGTCGCCTCAGCAGGTGACGGGAGCCCCGGCGAGACGACCGAGCCACTCCGGCCTGCGATCGACCCCCACGTGATCACGGTCGGATCGGTCGAGCGGAACCTCTCGCTTGCCCCATTCTCAAACACGGGACCTCATCTCGACTTGACCGCGCCGGGGGTCGACCTTCTCGCACCCGCCCTCGAACCGTCTGGCTCGCCGAAGCCCTTCCTGACCTACTCCTCGGTTAGCGGGACGGCGTATTCCGCAACCATCGTCGCGGCAGCCGCAGCATGGATCCGTCAAGCTCGCAGGGACCTCACCCCGACCCAGGTGGAGGGACTCTTGACGACCGGAGCCTCGGACCTTGGAGCGCGCGGCTGGGACGAGAGGTTCGGGGCCGGGCTGCTCGACCTCGACGGAGCAGTCGGCGCCCGAGCCCCGATCGCCGACAGGCTCGAGCCGAACGACGACATCGGCTGGATCGACGGGCGCCTGCTCCACGAAGGGAAGCGCCCGATCCGGACCAAGCCCCTCTGGCCAAGGTCGGGACCGGGGCGTCGCACGCTCCAGGCGACGCTCACCCGGGACGATCCCGCCGACGTCTACCTGATCAGGGTTCCAGCCCGGTCGAAGGCGGTGATCGCGGTGGCGCAGGTGGAGGGCGACGTGGGGGTAGAGGTCAGG
The DNA here is from genome assembly GCA_903891285.1 of uncultured Solirubrobacterales bacterium. Taxonomy (GTDB): domain Bacteria; phylum Actinomycetota; class Thermoleophilia; order Solirubrobacterales; family 70-9; genus 67-14. Next base: position 6,913 of record CAITDZ010000137.1, on the reverse strand, counting down.
TCGGCAACGACGAGGACGATCGCCTCACCGAAGGGCACCCTCGCCAGTTCCGACCTCGAGTACCCCGAGACGGAGGGACTCCTCCTGAAGAACCGAGCCCGGGACCCACGGCCTGTCTACCTGGTCGTCCGGCAAGGGCAACTCGGTAACCCAGCCGGAGCCCGCTACCGGATCTCGGTGGGCAGCTCCCTTCCGGGCTAGCGACCCTTCCAGCGGGGACTTCGCTTGCCGAGGAAGGCGGAGATACCTTCCGTGCCGTCCTCGCTCAGGAAGACCTTGGCGAAGCCCTGCTTCTCGTCCTCGATTCCCTGGTCGGGATCGCCCCCTGAGAACGAGACCTGCTTCACCTGTTCGACCGCGAGCGGTGCCTGACCGGCAAGCTTCCGCCCCCAGTTGAGGGCCACGTCAAATAGCTCCTGGTCGGGAACGACCCTGTTGACCAGGCCGTATTCGAAGGCTTCGATCGAGGAGATCGGATCGCCGACCAGGTTCATCTCGAGGGCTCTCGGACCCCCGACCAGCCGGGGCAGTCGCTGGGTGCCACCGAAGCCCGGGATGATCCCGAGCTTGATTTCGGGCTGGCCGAAGACTGCCGAGTCTGCGGCGATCCTGAAGTCGCAGGCCATCGCCAGCTCGCAGCCACCGCCGAAAGCAAGCGCGTTGACGGCGGCGATCGTCACCACCCGATCGGATCCGAACTCCTTGAGCAGTTCGTGACCTCCGTCGATCAGCCCGGCCCCGGACTCGGGATCCATCTGGGTGAAGGCCTTGATGTCGGCTCCGGCCGAGAAGACGAGTGGGATCGACGAAGCGACAACCATCGCCCCGATCGACTCGTCCGCCTTGACCCGATCCCAGACGGTCCTCAGGTCTTCGATCACCTGTGGGGAGATCGCGTTCATCGGAGGGTTGACCAGCCAGGCGATCGCCACCTCCCCCCTGGTCTCGAGGTTGACCTTCTCGGGCTGGTCGCCCTCGTCGGGCTGGGGGTAGGGGTAGAAGCCCTGACCCGACTTCATGCCGAGTCGCCCCTGGGCGACCAGGCGCTTCAGGGTGACTGGCGGCGTGAAGCGCTCGCCATGTTCCTCGTGAAGTCGCTCGATCCTCTCGAGCGAGATGTCGAGGCCCTCGATATCGGCCTTCCAGAAAGGCGGGAACAGGCCCCGCCTCGGATCGAGTCCGGCGCCGGCCATCATCCCGACGTCGATGTCGCGGACGGAGGCGACACCCTCTTCGAGCAGGAGGCAGGCCTCGATCAGTGCCTTTGCCGTGAACAGGTCCGCCAGCGCCTCGGGATCCGGCTCGCCATCACCCTCCAGCTGCGGCTCGCCGTCCTTGTAGAAGCCGTCGCCACCGGATTTCGCGCCGAGCTTGCCTTCCGAGACGAGCTTCTTCATCCCCTGGTGGACGTAGAAGGAATCCCCGTAAGACTCGTTGAGGTGCTCAGCGACGTGGAAGACCGTGTCGAGTCCGAGCAGGTCGACCAGGACGAAGGGACCCATCGGTGCCACGTTGGCTGCACCGACCCCCTCGTCGATCTTCTGGATCGAGAGGCCCTGCTCCTCCTGGGCCCGCCAGATCTCTCCTACCGCGGAGTTGAGGATCCGGTTGACCACGAAGCCCGGTACCTCCTCGCAGACGATCGGCTGCTTACCGATCGCCTGAGCGAAGTTGTAGGAGACCTGGGTGGTCTCCATCGAGGTCTCCTCGCCGTTGATCACCTCGACCAGCGGCATGACCGAAGCCGGATAGAAGAAGTGGAATCCGACGACTTTGTCCGGGCGGAGCGTCGCCTCCCCTATCTCGGAGATCGAGAGTGAGGAGGTATTCGAGGAGAGGATCGCGTGCCCCGGGGTTACGGCATCGAGCTCGGCGAAGACCGCCTGCTTGATCTCCATCTTCTCGGGCACGGCCTCGATCACGAAGTCGACGTCCCCGAACTCCTCGTAGGTGACCGTCCCGGTCACCAGACCCATTACCTCCTCGAGCCTGGCATCGGCCTGCTCCTGGGTCAACTTCTCCTTCTTGACGAGGCCCGCGAGCTGGCCGCTGGTCACGTTGCGGACTTCTTCGATCGCATGATCCACGAAGTCCTGCTTGACGTCCTTCACCACCACCGGTACGTCCGATGAGGCGATCGCCTGGGCGATCTGCCCACCCATCGTGCCTCCGCCTACCACCGCTGCTTTCTGTACGAACATTTCTTCTCGAGGATCCTCTCCGCGTTGGGGGGCTGTTCGGGACCGAAATCGGAACCGGAAGGCGAAAGGCTAACGGTCGAGGTTCGACCGCGACCGGCCCCTTACCCCGGTTCCAGGGTGCGGATGTGCCGATTGGCACACGGACCCGGCCCACCCTGCTACCGTCCCGGGGGTACGGCCACCCATCGGGGTGGCGATAAGAAGGTGTTTCGCGCTCGCTGTCGTTGCTTCTATGAGCATCCTCCGCGTTTGCAGCACCAGCAAGTGGAGGAATAGATGCCAACTGGCACAGTGAAGTGGTTCAGCGACGAGAAGGGGTTCGGTTTCATTACCCCTGATGATGGTTCGAAGGATGTCTTCGTCCATCACACGGCGATCCAGTCGGAGGGTTTCCGAACCCTCGCAGAGGGCGCCAAGGTCTCTTACGAGGCAGAGGACGGACCCAAGGGTCCGGCCGCCGCTTCGGTCGAGGCGATCTGAGCTGGACCAGGCGACAGAGCCGAGCGACTGCGCCCGCCTAGAGCGGGCGCTTCGCGTTCATGGGGCTTGAAACCGGCCGACCCCGCCGATTCTTCCCGGGAGTCAGCGAGGATGGGTGACCCGATCCCACTCGACTCCGGCCTGATGGGCAGGGCGGGCCTCCAGTCCCCCTGGCTCGTCCCCGGGGAACGAGCCGCAATCATCGACCCCGGGCCGGCCAACCGGGCCGTCGAAGTCGATCGCCAGCTGCACGAGCACGGCATCGAAGAACTCGGGGCAATCGTCCTCACGCACATCCACTTCGACCATGCCGGCGCGGCAGGTGGGCTCGCGGCTCTCAATCCCGGTGCGAAGATCTACGTCCACCCGAAGGTCGCCGGTCTCCTGATCGATCCGACCGGATTGAACCGGGCCGTCACCTCGGTCTGGGGGACGGTGACCGAAGGCCTCTTCGGGTTTCCCGAACCGGCCCCTGAAGGCTCGGTGGTCGCGGTTGCAGAGGGCGATGCGATCGAACTCGGGGGAGGCCGGAGCCTCGAGGTACTGGAGACGCCGGGCCACACCCGTGCGCACCTCGCCTTCCTCGACCACAGCTCCGACTCGATCTTCTGTGGTGACGCGGTGGCGATCCAGATGGGGGATGCGACGGCGGTCCGACCCTCGACCCCGCCCTCGGACTACGGTCGGGATTCGACGGAGGCTTCGATCGAGCGACTGCGGGGAGTCGGCCTAGGCCGTCTGCTCCTGCCCCACTTCGGTGAGGCCCAATCGGATCCGGAGACGATGTTCGACCTCGCCCTCGAGTCCCTGGCCCGTTGGCACGAGGCCTTCGAAGAGCTCGTCCCGGGCCCGGATGCCGCAGTGGAGCTGCTCGCACGAGCCGAAGGGACGATCGACCCGGCGATCCGGGAACGCTTCGAGATGGTCAACCCGGGCTGGCTGAACCTTGCCGGACTGGAGGGCGAAAGGCGGAGGCTGGCCGCGACCGACGGCTAGGCCGGCTCGATCGTGGCCGATTCGAGGTCGTCTGCCACATACTGCGGGCGGGCGAGCTCGATCTGATGGCGGTCCCCCGGCACGGCCGCGAGCAGTTGGAAGATCGAGACGTCCCCCCGCTCGAAGGCCAGGGCGCTGGCTGCCATATAGAGCCTCCAGACCCGCTCCCGCTCCTCACCGACCTCGGTAATCGCCTCATCCCGACGGGCGTCGAGGTTCGCGACCCAGTGCCTCAAGGTGAGGGCGTAATGCTCCCGCATCGACTCGGCGTCACGGAGCTCCTGCCCCGAGCGCTCCAGTGCGGCGATCACCTGGTTGACCGGGTGGAGTTCCCCGTCAGGGAAGACGTAACGCTGGATGAAGGTGTTCGGCATCTCCTCGTCCCGGTGGATCTGGCAGATCCCGTGGTGGAGGGCCAGACCTCCGGGCCGCACGAGGTCCCTGGTGATCTCCATGTACCTGTCGAGCTGGCTGGCACCTACGTGTTCGTACATCCCGACCGAGACGACCTTGTCGTAGGGGCCGTCGGCGACCTCCCGGTAGTCCTGAACCCTGACCTCGAGACTGTCCGAGAGGCCAGCCTCCCGGATCGCCGCCCGCGCATATTCGGCCTGTTCTTCCGAGAGGGTCACCCCGACCCCCCGGACTCCGTAGTTCCTGGCGGCGTGGATCAGCAACGAACCCCAGCCACAGCCGATGTCGAGCATCCGCTCACCCGGCTCGAGGTGGAGCTTCCGGCAGATCACATCGAGTTTCCGTTCCTGCGCGGCCTCGAGTGTGTCGGCCGGATCGGCGAAGTAGGCGCATGAATAGACCATCGTCGGGCCCAGGAACATCCGGTAGAAGTCGTTCGAGACGTCGTAGTGGTGAGAGATGACATCCCGGTCGCGACCGAGCGAATGCAGCCTCCCTTGGGGCCGTGCCTCGGCCTCGGGGGGCTTGGGCGGTGGGATCTTGATCGCACCCAGTGAGACAGCGGTCAGGAAGGCCCGGACCTTTTCGCCGAGGGTGAACTGGAATCCGTAGAGCCGAGAGCCCTTCGACATGACCCGGTAGAGGTCCCCGTCGAGGTCGACATCTCCGGCCACCCATGCCCTGCCGATTCCGAGCTGGTCGGGGCGCATCACCGCGTACTGGAGTGCTCGGCGATCGCGGACGATGATCGTGTCCTCTGCCGGAGCGGATTCACCCGGTCCAACTTCGGATCCGTCCCAGAAGCGGACGGCGGCGGGCAACGGTCCATCGACCCGCTCCTCCACTCCCTCGACCAGCTTTGCGAACTTGTCGGCTATACCCCCCGTCGAATACATGGCGGGGACCCTACCGACAGAGCGTTCAGCCGTCCAGATCCCGATCCGAAACGGCTCCGTAGACCTCGGAGCGGATCAGCCCGATCGACCGGATCGCCGAATCGAGAAACGGCCTGATCTCCTCCAGCAGCCGTGCGTATTCGTCTTCACCCGATGAGGTGATCGAGTAGAAACGCCTCGTCCGGCGATCGGGGTGCTCCCAGCTGCCGACGATCAGACCCTGCTCCTCCATCGAGCGAAGCAGCGGATACATCGTGTTCGGGTTGACCGAGACGAGCCCCTGGGTCATGTCTTCGATCGACTCGATCAGCTGGTTTCCGTAGGAGGGCTCGTTCCGGATCAGGTGGAGGACCAACATCGGGAAGAGGTCCCTGCGGCGAAGCTCCCCGCCGAATACGTCCGAGGGGCGCCCCCCTCCCCTCTTTGCCTCCCGATCTTTCCCGGCAGCCCTGCCCGTCGCCTCGGCGACGGCCTTCTTCAGCGGCTCTCGAACTTCCTCCGGCATCGGGTCCGGTCGAGTCTAGGGGCACCGGACCGGCGATCGCCCCGGGGCCACGCTCCGATCCGGTTACTACCCTCAGTCGGGTGGAAGACGGAGGCGAGAGGCTGTTCGACGGGGACGACCGGGAGTTCGAGGGGACGGTCGAGATCGTCCGGCAGATCTTCGTTGCCGATGACGACGGTTTCGCCATTCTCGAGGCGAGGGATGACTCCGGTGAGGAGATGGTCCTGACCGGATCGCTGGCCCACCTCTCGCCCGGGGAAAAGGCCAAGGTGACCGGCGACTGGGAGCACCACGAGAAGTTCGGACCCCAGCTGAAGGCAGCCGTCGCCCTGCCGCTCGACCCGGAGGACCGGGAGGGCCAGATCGCATTCCTCGGGACCCTGAAACACATCGGTCCGGTCAGGGCCGAGGCGCTCTGCGAGATCTACGGACCGGAGGTCCTCGAGACGATCGCCCGCGATCCGGTCGGCGCCTTCTCGGCGCTTCCCAGGATGAGCCGCGGCAATGCCGAGGCCGCAGCCGAGAGCTGGGTCGAGTCGCGGGCCGTTCGGGACCTCTACGTCCAGCTGGCCCCACTCGGACTGGCCCACCTCGCCCAGAGAATCCATTCGAGGTTTGGTGATCGGGCGCTGGCCGTGATCCATGAGGACCCCTACTCCCTGACCGAGGTCGAGGGGGTCGGATTCCGAAGGGCAGACGCGATCGCCCTCGAGGCCGGAGTGCCACCGGATTCCGACCGGAGGGCCCAGGCTGCGACCCTCTACCTGCTTGCCGAAGGGGAGAAGCGCGGCCACACCCATCTCCCGATGTCCGAGATCGCGAGCGGCCTGGAGGGACTCCTCGAGCGGATCCCCTCGGAAGAGGTGATCCTCGCCGGCCCGGGCCTGGCATCGGACGGCGATCGCCTCTATCGCGAGAGCACCCTCGCCCGGGAAAGGTGGTGCGCCTCCGACCTGATCGAGCGTGCAGGGGAACCGGCCTGGCTCGACCTCGAACCCGCGCCTCCCGAGGGGACCGAGCTGACGGGGGAACAGTGGCGGGCGGTCGAGGGGGCCTTCACCTCCCGGGTCTCGGTGATCACGGGTGGCCCGGGAGTGGGCAAGACGGTCTGCACCCGGGAGCTGGTCCGCGCAGCGAAGGGGGCCGACCTTCGCGTTCTGCTGGCGGCCCCGACCGGTCGTGCCGCCAGGCGCATGTCGGAAGCAACCGGTGTCGAGGCCTACACCGTCCACAGGCTGCTCGAGTGGCGCCCGGGAAGCGAACCGGGCTTCGGTCCGGGGCGAACCCTCCCGGCCGATCTGATCGTGGTCGATGAGGCATCGATGATCAATCTCCGGATGTTCGAGGTCCTCCTGGGTGGCGTTGCCCACGAGACCCACCTCGTGCTGGTCGGCGATGCCGATCAGCTGCCACCGGTCGGG
>CAITDZ010000136.1 GCA_903891285.1 uncultured Solirubrobacterales bacterium | reverse complement strand
GGGCGTTCCCGGCTACAGCGAATCGCTCGACATCTCGGACTGCCCGTACGGAAACCCGAACGAGGCGCCCGACATCGAGAAGGCGAAGCAGCTGATCAAGCAGGCCGGGGCCGAGGGTGCCGAAGTGACCGTCTGGGGCAACACGGACACGCCCTCGGACAAGGTCGCCGAGGCCTACGCCGACATGCTCAACCAGATCGGACTCGATGCGACCCCGAAGGTGATCGACGGGGGCATCTACTTCCAGACGATCGGAAACGAGAAGACCGAAGCGCAGACCGGCTTCGCAAACTGGTTCATGGACTTCCCGCACCCGAACAACTTCATGTTCCTGATGAATGCCGACTCGATCCAGCCGACCAACAACCAGAACTTCAGCAACGTCGATGATCCGAAGATCCAGAAGGAGATGGGCCGGCTCACGCTGGAGCCGAACCTCGATGAGGTTGCCTCGGACTGGGGTGCGCTGGACGAGTACCTGGTCAGCCCGCCACAGAGCTACATCGTGGCCTACGGCCACCGGAAGCTGGCGACCTTCACTTCGGACCGGATCGACTTCGACTCGGTCGTCGTCCAGCCGCTCTACCTGAACGACTACACGTCGTTCAAGCTGAAGTAGGCCCGGGGGCCACCACGGCAGTCAATCCCCAGGTCCGGACCGGCTCGCCGGTCCGCAGGGGCGGCCCGAGTTGAACACGGCTGCCGACAGGGCGGAGTCCGACCTCCAGGAGTTCGACTCACCCCCGGCCGTGACCGGAGGGGGCGAGGCCGGAATCGGGCCCTGGCGGCTCGCTGCCCGGAGGATGCGCCGCCGCAGGGGGGCGCTCGCCTTCGGGCTGATCTTCGTGGTCCTGGTCGCGGTCTGCCTGCTGGCTCCCGTTTACGCCGATCTGGTCGCGGGGTCCGGCCCGTACGAGAACCACCTCACCGACCAGGTGACGGTCGATGGCCAGTCGGTAAACGTGGTCGGCTACGACGGGATTCCGATCGGCCCGACCTGGCAGGGCGAGTTCCTGCTCGGGGCAGACGGAAACGGTCGGGACGTCGCCGTCCGTCTCCTCTACGGCGGTCGGAACTCGCTGTTGATCGGAATCGCCTCGGCGATCATCACCACGATCCTTGGCCTGATCGTTGGCCTCCTTGCCGGTTACTTCAGGGGCTGGACCGATTCGGTCCTCTCCCGCCTGATGGACATCCTCTGGGCCTTCCCGGTGATCCTGCTCGGCATCGCACTCGGGACCTCACTCGCCCTCGGTGGCCTGGCCCTCGGGCCGATCGACATCTCCGGAGGGAGCCTGGCGATCCCGATCTTCGTGATCGCGATCATCTACGTGCCCTACCTGGCTCGGCCGATTCGGGGTGAGGTCCTGAGCCTCAGGGAGAAGGAGTTCGTCGAGGCGGCGAGGGCCCAGGGGATGGGTTCACTCCGCCTGATCGCCTCCGAGATCCTGCCGAACGTGCTCTCGACCGCCCTCGTCTTCTTTCCCCTGCTCGTCGCAAACGCGATCCTTCTCGAGGCCGCCCTCTCCTTCCTCGGGGCCGGAGTCCAGCCGCCCGAGCCCTCCTGGGGCACGATGATCGACGAGGGCGTCCAACGGATCATCACGGCTCCGGCGCTGGCGATCGTCCCCGGCGTGATGCTCGTCCTGACCGTGCTCGCGCTGAACGTATTCGGCGAAGCCGTGCGCGAGTCGCTCGACCCCAAGGCCAAGGTGCGGATCGAGCACTGAGATGACCCGTTTCATCATCAAGAGACTCGCCTCGATGGTCCTGGTGCTGTTCGCCGTGTCGGTCATCACCTTCCTGATCTTCAACGTGATCCCGAATGGCGACCCGGCCGTCCGGATGGCCGGCAAGCAGCCCACCGAGACCCAGGTCCAGGCGATCCGGGAGGAGTGGGGTTTCGACAAGCCGATCTACGTCCAGTACGCGACCACGATGAAGCTGCTCTTCACCGGTCAGATGGTCAGCTACTTCAGCCAGCTGAACGTGGTCGAGGAGATCTGGAAGGGGGTTCCCCGAACATTCGCTCTCGCGATCGGGGCGGCGATCCTCTGGATGATCTTCGCGATCGCCCTCGGACTCTGGAGTGCGATGAGGGCAGGAGGGATATCCGACAACCTGCTCAACGTCTTTGCCCTTATCGGGATTTCGATGCCGGTCTTCTGGCTGGGGGCCCTGATGAACCAGTACCTGGGCTTCGAGCTCTCGAACGTGCTCGGCTTCGAACTCTTCCCCAACGGTGGGTACGTCGAGTTCAGCGAGAGCCCCTGGCAGTGGTTCCACCACCTGATCCTGCCCTGGATCGCCCTCTCGGTGCTGTTCATCGGTTTCTACTCCCGGGTCCTGAGGGCGAACATCATCGAGACGATGGACGAGGACTACGTCCGTACCGCTCGGGCCAAGGGTCTCTCCGACCGTCGGGTCCTGCTCCACCACGTCCTGCGCAACTCATTGATTCCGGTGGTGACCCTCTGGGGCCTCGACTTCGCCGTAGTCATCGGTGGCGGGGCGATCCTCACCGAGACCGTCTTCAACCTCCAGGGTGTCGGCCAGTATGCGGCCGACGCGATCGGCCAGCTCGACCAGCCACCGATCCTCGCGGTAACGATGTTTGGAGCCTTCTTCGTCGTCTTCTTCAACACGGTGATCGACATCGTCTACGCCGCGCTCGACCCGCGAATCCGGCTCGAGGCAGGGGACAGCGCCTGATGGGTGAGCCGTTACTCACCGTGTCCGACCTGCGGGTCTCCTTCAGGACGGAAGGGGGCCTCGTCCAGGCGGTCGACGGGGTCTCATTCGACCTCGACCGTGGCGAGGTACTTTCGATCGTCGGTGAGTCGGGCTGTGGGAAGTCGGTGATGGCGATGACCCTGATGGGCCTGACCGCCTCCAGGAACGCCTCGATCTCGGGATCGATCCGACTGGGGGAGACCGAGATCGTCGGCGCAGATGACGATTCGCTCCGTTCGATCCGCGGTGAGCGGATGGCGATGATCTTCCAGAATCCGATGAGCTCGCTCAACCCGGTCCAGCGGATAGGCGATCAGATAGTCGAGCAGATCCGGGCCCATCGGGATGTCTCGAAATCCGAGGCGATGGAGCGTGCGGTCTACCTGCTCAACGCGGTCGGGGTGCCAGACGCCAAGGCTCGTGCCAGGGCCTATCCCCACGAGTTCTCGGGGGGCATGCGCCAGCGGGCGATGATCGCGATGGCGCTCTCGCTCGACCCCGAGGTCCTGATTGCCGATGAGCCGACGACCGCGCTCGACGTGACGATCCAGGCCCAGATCATCGACCTGCTGATGGAGCTCAACCGCGAGATGGGGCTGGCGGTGATCCTGATCACCCACGACCTCGGGGTGGTCGCCGAGATAGCTAATCGGGTAGCGGTGATGTACGCCGGACAGCTGGTCGAGGAGGCCTCGCTCGACGGGCTGTTCTACGACCCCCTCCATCCCTACTCCTGGGGTCTGCTCGGCTCGGTCCCCAGGGTGGACGGCGAGCGACCGAAGCGACTCGCCCAGATCAAGGGTCAGCCACCCTCGTTGATCGATCCGCCGAAGGGCTGCCGCTTCCGGGAGCGCTGCCCCCACGCTTTCGAGGCCTGTGAGGGGCCGGTCGCCCTCGAGCCGCGGGCCGGCGACCCCGGTCACCCCGATCGCTGCCTGCTCCCGGTCGAGGCAAAGCGCGACCTCCGCAAGCTCGACTCCGGTCGGATCGGCCTGGAGGAAGCGGGTGCTGGCTCGTGACCGGATCTTCGAACGGTGACGGACCGCTCCTTCGGGTCGACGACCTGGTCAAGCACTTTCCCGTAGCCGGCTCCTCCTTCCTCAGGCGAAACGAGAGCCAGATCCGGGCCGTGGATGGGGTCAGCTTCGAGATCGCGGAGGGCGAGACGCTCGGCCTGGTGGGTGAGTCGGGTTGCGGCAAGTCGACCCTCGCCCGCCTCCTTCTCCGGCTGCTCAAACCGGACTCGGGTTCGGTGTCCTACCGGGGCACCGATCTCGTCCCGCTCGGAACGAGGAAGCTCAGGCCGGTCCGGAAGGAGATCCAGATGATCTTCCAGGACCCGTACACCTCATTGAATCCGAGGAAGCGGGTCGGCCAGATAGTCGGCGAGCCGCTCCGGATCCACGACCTGGCCGAAGGGAAGGACCTGAAGCGCCGGGTGCAGGAGACCCTCGAGCGGGTCGGACTCCAGCCCGAGCACTACTCCCGCTATCCGCACGAGTTCTCCGGTGGCCAGCGCCAGCGGATCGGCATCGCCCGGGCACTCGCCCCGGAGCCCCGGCTGATCGTCGCCGACGAGCCGGTCTCGGCGCTCGACGTCTCGATCCAGGCCCAGATCGTCAACCTGTTGAGTGACCTGCAGGCCGAGTTCGGCCTGACCTACCTTTTCGTCTCTCATGACCTGGGGATCGTCCGACAGGTCTCGCGGCGGATCGCCGTGATGTACCTGGGCAAGCTGGTCGAGCTCGGCCCGGCCGAAGAGGTCTACGGAAACCCGATCCACCCCTATACGGCATCGCTCATCGAGGCGGTGCCGGTGCCCGATCCCCGGACGGCCGAGCGATCCGAGGCCAAGCCCCTGGGCGGGGACCTGCCTAGTCCTGCAGACCCGCCTTCGGGCTGCCGGTTCCATCCTCGTTGTCCCAGGGCGGACGGGACGACCTGCTCGACCGAGGAGCCGGCCCTCAGGGATTTCGGTGACGGTCACTTCGCAGCCTGCCACCACCCGCTCGGTGGCCGCTCCCCCTCAGAAGAAGCAAGCGAGCACGGTTACTCAGCCGGCCCCACTCAGTAACTTCCGGGAACCCGGTGTGTCTTGGAATAGGAGAGACCAGTGATCGGACGAGGAGAGCAAGGAAGAGGGGGAGGGATCGCGTTTGCGATCGGGAGTCTGGCGGCCTCAGCCGCACT